>CAYXNL010000045.1:12473-17471 GCA_964466455.1 uncultured Thiotrichaceae bacterium | reverse complement strand
ATCGTATCAACCAGTTGGATCGTATCAACCAGCTGGTCCGTATCAACCAGTTGGACCGTATCGACACAGTTGGCTTCGTTATGAGGCCGTGGCTTCATCAATCATTTTTTTCAATTCGCCATTTTCAAACAGTTCCAGCGTAATATCACAGCCACCAATCAACTCGCCGTTAATATACACCTGTGGAAAAGTCGGCCAATCAGCATAGTGCGGCAGATTCTGGAAAACATCAGGGTCGGCCAGTACATTGCAGTACGCAAATTCCTTGCCAATTTGCTTCAGCGCCTCAACAGTCCGACCGGAAAAACCACACTGTGGAAATTGTGGTGTCCCTTTCATATAGATCATTACCTTATTATTTTTAACCTGCTCGTCAATTTTATCTAATATATCAGCCATCGTTTTACCTGTTACTGTCAGCTTATGTTATTCCTGCTACTTCACTTAACGCTCCCTGTATCACTCAGGACAGGGCAAATACTCCCCGACCCGCAGGAGATTAATGGGGGCTTACCCTTGTTTTTTCAAGCCATTACACTTAAGGGCATCTCTATTAATTGATGCGCCCTTAAATAAAGAAGCAACCTCATCCCTTGTAAACCTGCACCAGTGCATGATAAATATCTTCCTTAAATGAGGCAGTATTAGAGTCCAGATGTTGCAGAATATCAGCCAGGTGTTCATTATCTTCCCGGCCCTGCCATATTTTCTGATAACTACCATCCTGATAACCATTATCCTGACGGAACATATTCAGTATATTTTTACCGATATAGATCTTATATAACTCATCAAATGGCATTTCCATATACTTCATAATACCGGCGATAAATGAAAAATGCGCCCCCTGATCGGTGAGTGTTAACAGCGCCAGACATTCAATCGTCTTACGAATATCCTCTGCCTGCATGGCATTTTCAAAGTCGCTGACAATACCTGTGGCAATATCCTCCACATCACCTTTTTGCTGTAGACGAATACTAAGCATAAAATGAACAATATCAATCACTTCAAGCTTTACCTGCATGCTATCTGGCTGCTGTTTTTTCCACCATTTCCAGCCATAATGCTCCAGCATTTCAGCGGCCTCCATCCAGATAGCACGATACCATTCAAAGCCTGCTTCGCGCCAGTTGGACCTGACTTTAGTATTCATCGCGTCCTGCAATTCCAGCATGGTAATAATTTTCTGTTTCATTTTTTTGCCTTATCTTTTGTTTTTATTATGAATATCTGGAGGACCTCTGAATAACCCGCCCGGCATCATAGCATGATACCAATACAGATATTTTACCAAAATTGAATCGGCCAGCCTGAAACAGATGAAGATCAGAGCGTCCGCGAAAATTCAGAAATCAGCGGTAAATGGTCAGAGAGATGACGCCACGGCGAGCCAGTTAGCGGATGACAGCTTATCACCTTCAGTCCGCGACTATAAATTCTATCCATTGGCAATATGGGCAACCAGGATGGAAACGTTCTGGCATGTCTCCCATGGCCGTTTTTACACACTTCCTGTACCTGTAAATCTCGCCCGAGATAATGCTCTGCCCTACCTCGCCAGTCATTGAAATCACCGGCTATAATTAATGGCTCATTATCCGGCACATGCGAATGAATACGCTTTATTAATTTGCCAAACTGTTGCTTTCGTTCATGTTCAAACAGACCCAGATGCACACAGATAACATGTAACGGAATGTTGAAATCGGGATACAGGATGGTGCCATGTAGCAGGCTACGACTGGCCGATTTCATATAAGAAACATCAATATTATCCCAATGAATAAAGCGGTATTTGCTTAAAATTGCATTACCATGGTGCCCCATGTCATAAATGGCATTTTTACCATACGCATGATGCGGCCAGATACTGTCTGCGAGAAATTCAAACTGACTGTTGTCCGGCCAGTTTAACAGGCGCGCAGCGTGCCGATGATGTTCTCCCTGTATTTCCTGTAGTAGTAAAATATCAGCATCCACCTCACGCAACGCCGAGCGAATACCCTGCAACACAAATTGCCGGTTGCCTACACTGAAACCCTTGTGAATATTATAGGTAAGAACTTTAAAATGGTGGTCAGTACTACTCATTATTATTCTGGCATTTCTGGCTATAACTGCCAGTTAATAGCTAACTGACCCTGCTGCTGTAAAAACCGATTGATCTGTGAAAATGGCCGACTACCGAAAAAACCACGATAGGCGGATAATGGGGAAGGATGAGGGGAACGTATAATTTTATGTTTACATTCGTCAATAATACTGCCTTTTTTCTGCGCATAACTGCCCCACAAAACAAATACCAGTGGCCGTTCACGCGCATTAAGTAGGTGGATAATTTTATCGGTAAAGATCTCCCAGCCCCTGCCTTGATGCGAATTCGACTTACCCATCTCGACAGTTAGAACACTATTTAGTAATAACACACCCTGCTCAGTCCAGGGCTGCAAATAGCCAGTGGTATTTTGAATACCCAGATCATCCTGCAATTCCTTATAAATATTAAGCAGCGATTTGGGCAACGGCGACACATCGGGCATAACTGAAAAACACAGGCCATGCGCATGGCCTTTTGAGGGATATGGATCCTGCCCCAGAATAACCACCTTTACTTCTTCAAAAGGGACTGAATTAAGCGCATTAAACCATAACGATGAGTGTGGCAGAATTATTTTCCCGGCATCTTTCTGCTGACGCAGATACTGCTTTAGCGACAGCATGTAATCCTGCTCGAACTCAGCGCACAAATATGGATACCAGGTATTATCCAGGGTTTGTTTCAACATTTATCGCGATATACTCTTTTACTGACAGGCCGCTAGAATACAGCGCAGCAGTCTCCATCGTCAACAATTTCGCTCACGGGTTTCAGCGCTTCCTTAATAAGAGAGCTTTGCGCAATGTAGATTTTTGTTAGGGCAAGGCAAAAATTGCCGAAAAAGCGCAGTTTACACAGTGTAAATGAGCCTTCTGAGGCCTTTTTTAACGCTGTTCTAGCGAAAAAGGTGCTTCGGGCAAGGCCCTCAATAAATATAATCCAGATCCGGATTATCCCGCCCCGTTTCAGCAGATGCGGTATTTCTCTCTCTATGAACGGGTTGAATAACACGATCATAGGCGTATGCCTCGATCGCATCATCAATAGATTCAAAAAGCTCTACCAGATAGTCATCGTCAGTAATCAATGATGCGGAATCTTCCTGCCACTCTTTAATGTAGTATTGCATTACATGCTCCTGAGTTGGTGATAACGCTGCCTTAGCGTTTTCTTTCTACGAAAAGAAGCTTACTCAGGATGTATGACAGAAGTGTGAACAAATAAGCGTTTATTGTGCAGGACAAGCCGTAGAGTCAATCATCATATCGGGTTCTATCGGACTCCCACCAGACATCGCCATCATTCAAATTACCCCCTATATCAGATTCACGCCGTGGCGCGCCGCTGCGACAGTCAACACCAGCGTGCAACAGGCGTTCAGGATTGCGCCGATCCAATAATAAACGGCGATCCCGCCAGTGTTTACGGCGTTCTTTGCCTGTACCTTTAGTGTTAGTTGATCGCTGTGTCATGAACCCGCCCTCCTTATCTCAATGTTGCAAAAAACAATGGAGACACGCCGATCCACCATGACCAGCAGCCTTTTAGAAGATACTACGAAACCACGAAGTGCTAGTCGATACTTTTAGCGCACAGAAGTCAAGATAATCGTTATTGAACTTACTTATACCCATGCAATAGAAAACGCACCGGCCCCCCTGAAGGGGTGTAATAAATTTTGAACCTTACGCAGGAAAATACAGGCTAATGCTGTATTTCTTCCTTTGCGGCTGCATTATTAAGAGATTCAAGCCGGTTATTTAAAATCATATAATCTCCACCTGTCTGGAATCTGACAACGGAAAAGCCGTGATTACTAACACGTTTAATTTCAACAACCTGACCTGTACTGGCTATCTTTGCCTTTGCGCCCTTGATAAGACATTTTGCATTCATCTTGATCACCCCATTCATTTACTATTGTTTTTGTCGTTATAAGTTATAGCACATATCTTAAAAAAAACTTATAAACATGTTATAACAACATGATATCTTTCACTTAAGCCCTATAATAATTCTCAAATAAATCATCAGTCAAGTCTCGAAACGAACTAACGACTGCTACCATTTTGTAGATTGGTATTTCAGCACCCAGCCCACCCGCCGAGCGTTATGCACAACACCCAATGAAAAATTCGCTACAATCCATGCCTGACACGACTATTATAAACAAAATTATGGGAAGATACAGGCCACCGCAACCAGTCAGCTCCAAATACATCACTGCACAGGGACACCGGCACCTTAGCGAAGAGCATGATTACCTGTGGAAAAAGAAACGTCCGGCAGTCACCCGCATACTTTCTGCGGCCGCCGCTGAAGGTGACCGCTCGGAAAATGCAGAATACATCTATCGTAAAAAAGAGCTGCGCGAAATTGATGCGCGCATTCGCTTTTTACGTAACCGTCTCGACAACATGGTTATTGTTGATCGTATTCCTGACAATACGGATAAAATTTTTTTTGGTGCCTGGGTAACCATTGAAAACAGTGATGGTGGTATACACACCTACCGCATTGTCGGCCCGGACGAAACAGATGCCCGACGTGGTTTTATCAGCATGGACTCTCCTATGGGTAAAACACTGTTGGGTAAATCACTGGACCATGAGTTCAGCCTGTCGGTGAAAACAAAAGAGGGTAAAAGCACCAGCCGGTACATTATTATCGATATACAATACCAGCCTGTAACCGAATAATATCAATCCCGGGTATCGCCTGATGGAAGCAGAAAAACCTCATTATGGAGGCTTTTCTGCTAATCAACCCAACATCTAACGCCGTGCAGGAGCCTGCTGCGGCGCGGCTGAACCATAACCATACGGGGCAGGACCATAGCCATAAGGAGCTGGCCTGCCATAGCCATAACCCGGACCACCGTAACCTGGGCCACCATA
>CAYXNL010000045.1:0-12373 GCA_964466455.1 uncultured Thiotrichaceae bacterium | reverse complement strand
ACCGTAACCTGGGCCACCATAACCATAGCCCGGACCGCCGTAACCGGAGCCACCATGACCATAGCCTGGACCACCGTAGCCATAACCCGGTCCATTGTAATCATTATCACTAAACTGGTTATCCATTTCCCGAACCCAGTAACGCGGATCCCATTCATCATAGGGGTTCCAGCCATTACTCCAGCCATTACCCCCACCAGGGCCCCAGTTATTATTACCAAACCAGGAAGCCTGACTGGACGCTGTAAATAACAACACTGTAATGGTCACTATACTTAATACTATTTTTTTCATCATTTTTCTCCATATATTACACTACCCGCTATATCCCGAAGCTGCCTCCAGACACCAAAGACTACTTCCGTCCAGCATCCATTCTATGATAGGTCCATCTACATCTCAATGATACATGTCAAGAGTCAAGGAATATACGATGTGCATCTGCAATAGCAAATAACTCCCTGAACAGAAGTGCTGGCTCATAAGGGCATCCTCTATTAATCAGCGCCGCTGATATTTCGCTGAACAAATTCACGCAAAAACAAAAGTGGCTTTGCTCCACTGAAGCGATCTACCTCTTTACCGTGGATAAACAGAATAATGGTGGGAAAACCACGCACCTGATACTGACCGGCCAGCTTCATATTTTCGCCATCGTCAACTTCCACCTTCGCAAGTTTGAGTCCACCCGCATATTCCCCAACCAGTTCTTTTAGTAACGGCGCAATGACCAGGCAGGGGGAACACCACTCTGCCCATAAATCAACAATTACCGGTTGCTGTTTTGATGACTCTATTACCTGAGTATCAAAAGTTTCCAGATTTACATCAATTATTGACGGCATCTTTATAAGGGCTCTCTTATGGTTGGTCTAATGTGTGGTATATTATACCGCTCAATATAAAATTTAGGGGGCCACCTGATGAACCAGATAGTTCCTCAAATGCGTCATCAACTACTTATCCAATCATAACCTGACACGCAGAGAATTAATGAATATAATTACCGTTGAACACCATGTAACTCCGGCTAAACTTGATGTTTTATTTGTTGAAGACTGGCCAATCTGGTCTAAAGATATTACAGAATTCGAGTGGACTTACGAGCAAAAAGAAACCTGTTATATTGTTGAAGGCAAGGCTATTATCACCACCGAGGACGGGGAGAGCCTAACCATTGAAAGCGGTGATATGGTATTTTTTCCGCAGGGACTAAAATGCGTGTGGAAGATAATTGAACCTGTAGAAAAACATTATAAACTGGGATAAAACACCGCACTTACTAAGGGGAACAACGGTCCAAACATCATTCGTTTTATGAATTAGAGAGAGACATTATGGCTCTGTGGGAACAAATTATAATTACAGCACTGGGGTTGCTGGTTCTTTTTATCTTCTTTCCCGGCATTAAAACAATTATGCAGCGCAGCAAAGAGGCAAAAGAGAAGCACTGGGGAACGGTTATCTTACTCAGCCTTATTTTGATCGCTTTTGTTATGCTACTAATTAGCACTGTTTAATCTTTTTCGGGTTACACCCTTATAGCTTACTGTGTAACCTACAGATGCAAATTATTCACGCCTGCCTGATTTTAAACCCCGCCGACTTACTACAGGTTATTTATTAGCTGCTAACCTGAACATCTCATGGTAATACAAAATTAATGTCACAGCATTTCTTTGCTACCAGTGAAACATTCGCATTAGCAGCAAGCCTCAGCTAACACTAATCAGTTCAACTTTGAAGGTAAGTGTCGCACCCGGTGGAATCACCCCGCCAGCACCACGTTCGCCATAACCCATTTCTGGGGGAACGGTTAATTTACGCAGACCACCCACTTTCATTCCCGCAACACCCTGATCCCAGCCGGAAATAACCTGACCGGCTCCCAGTTTAAAGCGGAAGGTTTCATTGCGATTATGGCTTGAATCAAACTCGCTACCATCCACCAGCCAGCCAGTATAATGAACTTCTACCGTCTGCCCGGCAACGGCTTCATCACCTTCCCCAACTATCTGATCTTCAATTTCCAGATCGGCCATACATTACCCCGTATAAATAAATAGCCCCGCCACAGATGGACAGGGCATAAAAAACAGACCTCAATTTATTACGACTTCACACCTTTGTGTAACATAATAAACAGGAACGATTCTTAATATTTCTCAACCATTTTTTCTAGTGCAATCGGTGTAATCTTTGCAGCATTACCGGCACTACCAAAGGCTTCATAGCGTGCCACACAAATTTCTTTCATCCCTTTTGTTGCTTCTTTCAGAAACTTGCGCGGATCAAAGTTTGCTGGATTTTCCTGTAAATGTTTGCGAACAGCACCCGTTGAAGCCATACGCAAGTCGGTGTCGATATTAACTTTACGGACACCGTTTTTAATTCCTTCAACTATTTCATTCACTGGCACGCCATAGGTCTGCCCCATATCACCACCGTAGGAATTAATAATTTTCAGCCATTCCTGAGGCACAGAAGATGAACCATGCATAACTAAATGGGTACTCGGAATACGCGCATGAATTTCTTTGATACGATCAATACGCAAAATTTCGCTATCGGGCTCTTTAGTAAACTTGTAGGCCCCATGTGAGGTTCCAATGGCAATAGCCAATGCATCCACCCCGGTTTTTTCTACAAAATCCGCCGCTTCCTCAACACCAGTCAGCAACTGATCCATATCCAGTTTACCTTCCGCACCGTGGCCATCTTCCTCACCCATTTCACCAGTTTCCAGTGAACCCAGACAACCCAGTTCACCTTCAACTGAAACGCCACCAGCGTGAGCCATTTTGACAACTTCACATGTCACTTCAATATTATATTCAAAGCTGGATGGTGTTTTCATGTCGGCCATCAGGGAACCATCCATCATTACCGAACTAAAGCCGGACTGAATCGAACGTAGACATACCGCTGGTTCGGAACCATGATCCTGATGCATTACCACAGGAATATGTGGGTACATTTCTATCGCCGCACTAATCAGGTGGCGCAGAAACGGTTCACCGGCATAAGACCGTGCGCCAGCAGAACCCTGCATAATAACCGGACTGCCAGTTTCATCAGCCGCCATCATAATGGCATGTACCTGTTCCATATTATTAACATTAAATGCTGGCATGCCATAGTTATTTTCTGCGGCATGATCCAGTAACTGTCTCATTGAAATTAAAGCCATGTGAGCTCTCCTTTATTAAATAAAATAATTATATACATAACGAATAAAAATATAACGCGTAAAAGTTATTACTTCACCGTAACAATCCTCATGCTATTACTGCCACCACCCTGATCACCGAGTAAATCACCACGGGTAATAATAATTCTGTCCCCTGATTTGGCAATTTTTCGGCTTTTGAGTAATTCAAGCACGCCATCGGTAACATGATGGATGCCAATTTTGTCAAACTCGACACTGACGGGATAGACACCACGATACAGCGTCACCTTACGCAGGGTTCCTCGGCGGCGGGTCAGTGCAAAAATAGGAATACCTGAACTGATACGCGACATCCATAAAACTGTCGCACCGGACTCGGTTAGAGAAGCAATGGCATCTGTCCTGACATGATTCGCCGTGTACATTGTAGCCATTGCAATCGCTTCATCAACTCTACCAAAAGTAAGGTCAACCCGATGATCTGACACCATTGCAACAGACTGCCTTTCGGCATGCTCACAAATCCTGCCCATTGCCCGAATGACTTTCGCCGGGTACTTCCCTACTGCCGTTTCGCCGGAAAGCATTACGGCATCAGTACCATCTAAAACAGCATTGGCCACATCAAAAACTTCAGCACGGGTTGGCGTTGGATTTTCAATCATCGACTCCATCATCTGGGTTGCCGTAATCACTACGCGATTACGGCTTCTTGCGTTTTTAATCAGGCTCTTTTGCAGGGCGGGTAATTCTGCATCACCCATTTCAACACCCAGGTCACCTCGTGCAACCATAATAACGTCTGACGCATCAATAATTTCATTAATATTTTTGATGGCTTCGGCGCGTTCTATTTTAGTAACGATACTGGCCTCACCACCCGCCTCATGCACTAGTTTCCGGCAGTTATGCACATCTTCCGCCGTGCGGGCAAATGACAGTGCAATATAATCAACCTCCATTGCCACCGCGGCCTTTAAATCACTTCTGTCTTTATCTGTTAGCGCCGGTGCAGATAAACCACCACCTTTAAGGTTAATTCCCTTGTTATTGGATAACACACTGGTATAAACAACCGTACAATGTATCTCTGTGCCTTCTATTTTTTCAACAACCAGCTCTACCCGACCATCATCCAGCAACAGCACATTACCGGATTTAACATCATGCGGCAGATCTTTATACGTTATCCCCACGCGCTCCTGTGTGCCGGCACCCACTTCCATGCTGGCATCGAGAATAAAAGTCTCCCCTCTGATTAGCTGAACCGCTCCATCCTTAAACCGGTGCGTGCGTATTTTTGGCCCCTGCAAATCGGCGAGGATACCGACAATACGCCCTATCTTTTCACTACACTGTCGGATTATTTCTACGCGGTGTTTCTGCTCTTCATGCGTACCATGAGAAAAGTTCAGGCGAAACACATCCACACCCGAACGAATCAACTCCATGATAACTTCTGATGAGCTGGACCCCGGGCCTAATGTGGCAACAATTTTTGTTCTGCGCATATAATATTTGTTAATTAACCAATCTACTTTCAGGAATATCTCACCTTGAATAAACAAAAGTAGAAACGGAGCCATCATGCCCCGTTTCTACTTACTGTACTGCACGTTTTTCCAGCATTTCAACGGCGGGTAATTTTTTGCCTTCGAGAAATTCAAGAAAAGCACCACCACCAGTTGAAATATATGAGACCCGGTCGGCAATGCCATATTTATCGACCGCTGCAAGTGTATCACCACCGCCCGCTATGGAAAAGGCGTTAGACTCGGCAATAGCCAGTGCAATGGATTTTGTGCCTTCACCGAACTGGTCAAACTCAAAGACACCAACAGGACCATTCCAGACGATAGTACCCGCATTTTTCAGCACTTCAGCCAGCTGCCTGGCGCTTTCCGGGCCAATATCAAAAATCATATCATCATCGGCAACATCTTCCACTTTTTTCAGCGTGGCTGCTGCGCTTTCAGCAAATTCTTTTGCACAAACCACATCGGTCGGTACCGGGATTGAACCATTGTTCGCCTCGGCTGCTGCGGTGAGTTTTTTAGCTGTATCAACCAGATCTGCTTCGTATAATGATTTACCAACATTATAACCGGAAGCTGCAATAAAGGTATTAGCAATACCACCTCCCACGATTAACTGGTCGACAATTTTTGACAGTGACTCAAGCACCGTCAGTTTTGTTGATACTTTTGAGCCACCAACAATAGCTACCACCGGCCTGGCCGGATTATCCAGCGCCTTACCCAGCGCATCTAACTCGCCCGCCAGCAGTGGACCCGCACAGGCTACTGGTGCGTACTGACCAGCACCATGTGTTGATGCCTGTGCACGATGCGCTGTACCAAATGCATCCATGACATAAACATCACATAATGCCGCATATTTTTTTGACAGCACGTCATCATTTTTCTTTTCACCGACATTAAAACGGACATTCTCCAGTAATACGACTTCACCACTTTCAAGTGATGGTATTTTGTCCAGATAATCCTTAATCAATCTGACTTCACTGCCGAGTAATTCAGATAGATGTGTTGCCACAGGCTGCAATGAAAATTCCTCTGCTACTTCACCTTCAGTTGGGCGACCCAGATGTGACATCAACATTACTTTTGCACCGGCCCTGACACATAATTCGATTGTTGGTAAAGAGGCACGAATCCGCTTATCACTGCTTACCTTACCGTCTTTAATGGGTACATTTAAATCCTGGCGTATTAAGACACGCTTACCGGCCAGATCCAGATCAGCCATTTTAATAACAGACATGGGAGAACTCCTGAAATTTTATTAAAATTTTAAAAATATGTTTTGTTAAATGTCAGTATTCGTACTCACTTAACAAAACATACTGATTATTCGCCGAGCCGGACAATAAAAATCAGCCCGGCGAATAAAAACAGCTAATATTCTTTACTATCGCAGACAGTTTTCTACAAAAACACCGCTACGACAAAGAGCTTAAAAAATATTAATTTGCAGCAACATGCTCAACAAAACGAAGCATGTTACAGGTATAACCGTATTCGTTGTCATACCATGCAACAACTTTAACGAAGGTATCATCTAATGCAATCCCTGCACCAGCGTCAAAAGTCGATGAAAAACTAACACCGCGGAAATCAGTAGAAACAACTTTTTCATCGGTATAAGCCAGTGTCCGGCTCATATCACCACTTTGTGATGCGTCTTTCATTGCTGCACAGATTTCTTCATAGGATGCACCCTTATCCAGCTCAACAGTCAGATCAACAACGGATACATCAGAAGCCGGAATACGGAAAGCCATGCCAGTTAATTTACCATTCAACTCAGGAAGAACAACACCCACTGCTTTTGCCGCACCCGTTGATGAAGGAATAATATTTTCCAGAATACCACGACCACCACGCCAGTCTTTCTGGGATGGGCCATCAACTGTTTTCTGTGTTGCGGTTGCAGCATGCACGGTTGTCATTAGACCACGATTGATACCCCAGTTATCATTCAATACTTTAGCTACCGGTGCCAGACAGTTCGTTGTACAGGAAGCAGCAGAAACAATTGCCTGACCAGCATAAGTTTTATGGTTAACGCCATAGACAAACATTGGCGTACCGTCTTTAGAGGGTGCAGATTGAACAACTTTTTTTGCACCCGCATCAATATGTTTCTGACAGCTTTCTTCGGTCAGAAAGAAACCGGTTGAATCAATCACGATATCTGCATCAACATCGCCCCATTTCAGATCGACAGGATCACGTTCCGCCGTTAAGCGGATTTTTTTACCGTTGACGATCATAGCGCCGTCTTCCGCTTCAACCGTACCGTTAAAACGACCATGAACAGAATCGTATTTCAGCATGTATGCAAGATAATCGGCATCCAGCAAATCGTTAATACCGACAATTTCTATATCATCAAACTCATTGTATACCGCACGAAAAATCATACGACCAATACGGCCAAAACCATTAATACCGACTTTAATAGCCATTTTTATATCTCCTGAATATTTATTAAATTATTAATATTAAATTATTAAAAAAAACAAAACTATTGGTTGCTCACGAAAAAGGCAAAATACACAAGCTGAAATTTTTTATTTTACCTTTGCGCGTTTTGCCTTTTTCGCAGACTAAATGTCTATGCCGTTTAAAAATGCCTACCCGGCACTATTTACGGCCTTCACTACTTTCTCAACCGTAAAACCAAAATACTCGAACAACTGATTAGCTGGTGCCGACTCACCAAAACGGTCGATACCAACTACAACACCTTCACTACCAACATACTTGTACCAGCCATCGGTAACGGCTGCTTCAACTGCAACACGTGCGCGTACTGATGAAGGTAATACAGATTCTTTATAGACATCGTCCTGCGCGTCAAACACATTAGTTGACGGCATTGATACAATACGTATCTTTTTATCACTCATCTGCTCGGCTGCACTCACAGCAAGACCGATTTCGGAACCGGTAGCAATAATAATTGCATCAGGTGTACCGTCACAGTCTTTCAGCACATACCCGCCTTTTTTAATTGCTGCAATCTGTTCATCTGTGCGTGTTTGATGTGGCAAGCCCTGACGTGAGAATATCAGGCAGGACGGACCATCCTTTCTTTCAATTGCCTGTTGCCAGCATATAGCACTTTCCACCGTATCACAGGGACGCCACACATTCATATTTGGAATCATGCGTAATGTCGGAATCTGTTCAACTGCCTGATGAGTAGGTCCATCTTCACCCAGACCAATCGAGTCGTGTGTATAAACAAAAATACTTGGCACCTTCATCAGTGCAGCCATACGCAATGCATTACGCGCATACTCGGAGAACATCAGGAAGGTCGCGCCGAAGGGTATAAAGCCACCATGCAGGACAATACCATTCATCATTGCCGACATACCAAATTCACGTACACCATAGTTGATGTAGTTGCTATCAGGATTTTCAGCACGCATCGGTTTATAACCTGACCATTCTGTCAGATTGGAACAGCCAAGATCTGCTGAACCGCCAAAAATTTCGGGTAATGCAGCGGCATAAGCCTCGATAGAAGCCAGTGATGCCTGACGGGTTGCTTTGGATTCTGCCTTTTCATTACATTGTGCGATATAGGCGGCTGATTTTTCAGCCCAGTCAGCAGGTAATTCACCTGAAGTGCGGCGCTCATATTCTGCGGCCAGTTCAGGGTGAGCTGCTTTATATGCGGCAAATTTTTCATTCCAGGCAGCTTCTGCTGCTGCACCCTTATCTTTGGCATTCCAGCCGGCATAAATATCATCGGGAATTTCAAATGATGCATATTTCCAGCCCAGCGCCTCCTTTGTCAGGGCAATTTCATCTTCACCCAGTGGTGCACCGTGGCAGGAGTGGGAACCTGCTTTATTCGGCGAACCAAAACCAATAATCGTCTTACAGCAAATCATACTCGGTCTGTCCGTCACCGATTTTGCCTCCTCAATTGCTTTTTCAAGCGCAACCGGATCATGACCATCAACACCAGCGACAACATGCCAGCCGTAGGCATCAAAGCGTTTCGGGGTATCATCTTTGAACCAGCCTTTAACTTCACCATCAATCGAAATACCGTTATCGTCCCAGAATGCGATCAACTTACCCAGACCCAGCGTACCCGCCAGTGAGCAGGCTTCGTGTGAAATACCTTCCATTAAACAACCATCACCAAGGAACACATAGGTATGATGATCAACAATTTTATGACTTTCACGATTAAACTGTGCCGCCAGTGCGCGTTCTGCCACGGCCATACCAACACCATTGGTAATCCCCTGCCCTAGCGGACCGGTGGTAGTCTCAACCCCTGGAGCATAACCATATTCCGGATGTCCCGGTGTTTTAGAGTGAAGCTGGCGGAAGTTTTTCAGATCATCCATTGACAGATCGTAACCAGTCAAATGCAGTAATGAGTAGATCAACATGGAGCCATGACCATTGGAAAGGATAAATCGGTCACGATCCGTCCATTTTGGATTAGAAGGATTGTGCTTCATGTGGCCGTTCCACAATACTTCGGCAATGTCAGCCATACCCATGGGCGCACCCGGATGACCAGAATTGGCTTTTTGTACTGCGTCCATGCTCAGGGCACGAATGGCATTTGCTAGGTCTTTACGTGAAGGCATAGTGCTCTCCGGTTAAGTTTTAAAACGGGTTGAAACGGTATATTATGGTTACCATAGCGGACATAAGACTGTTCGCGAAGCAACAGAAATTCTTCTGGATTCGGCGGGTAAGATAGCCCGTATGGCTCCAGCCCCCACACACCCCAGATCATCAAAAGCGGCGTATTTTCCCTCAATTCATACTAATGAGCAAGCGCGCTGTTTTTTCAGCACCCTCAATCACTTCAGGATTCCTGCTTCCATTTTATCGAACAGCCCATACTCGGAATCTGATTTTCTGGCCCATGACCGGTCTGCGCCACCTGTTTCATGGCATTAAACAGGTCACGTTCTACCCCTTCGGCAGCCGTTTCTTTCCGGCTCGCATCCAGGCGACCACGGTACTGTAACTGCATCGCCTGATTGTAACCAAAAAAATCCGGGGTACAGACTGCACCAAAAGAGCGTGCAATATCTTGCGTTTCGTCAAGTAAATAAGGAAAAGGGTACGCAAACTCTCGGGCGATGACCTGCATATTCTCAAATGAATCCTCTTCATATTCTGCCGGATCATTTGACATAATTGCCACACTATTTATGCCATAACCCATTAACTCGGTGGTATCACGCACAATTCGCTCACGAATAGCCTTCACATAAGGACAGTGATTACAGATAAACATAACCAGCAACCCCTTCTCGCCACAAGCCGTTTCCGGCGTCCAGATTTTACCGTCCACTCCCGGCAGGGAAAAAGACTCGATGGGATGACCAAACTCACACACTGGGGTTTCAAGAGAGACCATGACAATACTCCGATTGCAAAACCTGTATAGTAACAAGGTCTCACAAGGATTTTTCAACATTTTATTGCGGCCTTCTTAATTCCAGCACCACATATTCATACCTTGAAGCTTACATTGTGGAGAAAATCATGCCAACTCCGTAGCCTGTTCCAGATAATTCCCGCCTTGAATAAATGGAAAATACCACCATAAACTGGTAATATGGTCGATTCGATGAAATTTAGCATTAGCGGGTAATTCTATGTCAGCTCCATTAATGGAACAGGATAAAAAATCACGTCTCAAATCCCTCATTGCCAAAGGCAAAGAACAGGGCTACCTGACCTATGCCGAAGTAAACGATCACCTGCCTGAGGGAATTGTTGATCCCTCTCAAATTGAAGACATCATCAATACCATCAATGATATGGGCATAAAGGTATGCGAAACGGCACCCGATGCAGAATCACTGGTATTAACAGACAATTCCATTGCCGAAACGGATGACGAAACCACCGAAGAAGCCGTTGCTGTACTGTCTTCCATCGAAACAGAGCTTGGCCGCACCACCGACCCGGTACGTATGTATATGCGCGAAATGGGTAGCGTCGAACTGCTTACCCGTGAAGGTGAAATTGAAATTGCCAAGCGCATCGAAGAAGGCCTGAAGCAGGTATTACATGCACTTTCCACTAACCCGAATACCGTTGGCAAAAGCCTGCATATCTGGGAACGGGTTCAGGCTGGTGACACCCGTCTGAATGAACTAATTGTTGATTTCCACAAAAGTGACGAGGAACTCGACCGAATGGCGGAAGAAGCACTGGAGCGTGCCGCCAAAGAAGCAGAGCTGGCCGCTGCCGGTAAATCCACACCAAAAGAAGAGGTTGTTGAAACCGGACCGGATATTGAAAAGGTAAAAAAGATTTTCACCAAAATCAAACGTGCGCATACACGCTGCCTGAGCATAATTGATAACAAGAACAGCACGCCTGCCGAGATAGAAAAAGCACGCACTTCCATGTCCGCCGCCTTTCTTGAATTCAAATATCCACCATTGCTGGTCAGCAAATTGACCAGAGACTTACATATCGCGATTAACAAGGTTCGTCGGCTGGAGCGTCACATTCTGGATCTGGCTGTAAACCGCGCCCATATGCCGCGCAAAATTATGATTACCACCTTCCCGCGGAATGAGGTTAACCCCCAGTGGGTAGACCCGTACTGCGAGGGACACGAGTATTCTGAAAAGCTGGTCGAGCTAGCACCGGAAATAAAAATTACCCAGCAGAAATTACGGGTGATGGAAACTGAACATAAACTGACGATTGCCAATATCAAGGAAATTAACCGGAAAATGTCAATCGGAGAAGCCAAAGCACGACGCGCAAAAAAGGAAATGGTCGAAGCCAACCTGCGCCTGGTTATCTCCATTGCCAAAAAATATACCAATCGCGGCCTGCAATTCCTCGATCTGATTCAGGAAGGCAATATCGGCCTGATGAAAGCCGTCGATAAATTCGAATACCGCCGCGGCTACAAATTCTCCACCTATGCAACCTGGTGGATCCGCCAGGCCATTACCCGCTCCATCGCCGACCAGGCGCGTACCATTCGTATTCCAGTTCATATGATTGAAACCATCAACAAACTCAATCGTATCTTCCGCCAGATGCTACAGGAAATGGGACGCGAACCGACACCGGAAGAGCTGGCAGAAAAAATGGAAATGCCGGAAGACAAAGTTCGTAAGGTGCTGAAAATTGCCAAGGAACCCATTTCTATGGAAACCCCAATTGGCGACGATGAAGATTCACACCTGGGCGACTTTATCGAAGACACTAATATACTGGCTCCGATGGAATCGGCCACCAGCGAATCATTACGCGAATCAACGCGCGAAATACTGACCACACTCACTGCACGTGAATCAAAAGTTTTATGCATGCGCTTTGGTATCGACATGAACACCGACCATACTCTGGAAGAAGTTGGCAAACAGTTTGATGTTACCCGCGAACGTATCCGTCAGATAGAAGCCAAAGCATTACGCAAACTGCGCCATCCCAGCCGCGCGGAAAACCTGCGCAGCTTCCTTAACGAAAACGAAGGGCAATAGCCAAATAGAGAACAATTTAGGACTGGCATCCTTCGCAAACATCGTTAAAATACGCCCACCCATAAATTAAGGGCCTGTAGCTCAGTTGGTTAGAGCATCCGACTCATAATCGGCAGGTCGAAGGTTCAAGTCCTTCCAGGCCCACCATTTATTTCCCTTCTCGGCGTTGC
>CAYXNL010000044.1:11973-18717 GCA_964466455.1 uncultured Thiotrichaceae bacterium | reverse complement strand
TGAGTGAGCGTACTTTTCAGCGCAGATTAACGGACTGCGATTTAAGCTATTCGGCTGTGCTTGCTGAAACACGTGTGAAACTGGCAGAACAGTGGCTCAGAGATCTCGACCGGCCGATTACGGAAATAGCTTTTTCTCTGGGATACCTGACTGGGACATAAACTAAAAAATCTACAGGATATAACCGCGCTCATCATGCTGACTGATATCCAGACCTTCTGTTTCCTCTTCTTCACTCACGCGTAATCCCACTACAGCGTCCACTATTTTCAGTGAGATGAAAGTTAACACGACTGTCCAGACAATAGTGGCCAGAATGCCTGTTAGTTGCACACCAATCTGTGAGCCCATGGTTACTCCATCTGCCAGGCCTGACCCACCAAATTTTGATACCACAAAAATTCCAGCAAGCAGAGTACCAAGCATTCCACCAACACCATGAACCGGGAACACATCAAGAGAATCATCAATTTTTAACGTTTGCTTGATAAAACCGGTAGCAAAGAAGCAGACGGTGCCGGCGCTAATACCAATAATTAACGCCCCCGCCGGACCAACATAACCCGAGGCAGGGGTAATCGTACCCAGCCCGGCAACCATACCAGTAACAATCCCCAGGGCACTGGGTTTGCCATATTTATACCATTCCAGCAATGACCAGACTATCGCCCCACAGGCCGCACTGATATGGGTGGCCAACATCGCCATGCCAGCATCACCATTTGCCGCTACTGCACTGCCAGCATTAAAGCCAAACCAGCCAACCCATAACATACCGGCACCGGTGACCGTCATGGTCATATTATGTGGCATCATCGCGGTACTCGGAAAACCTTTACGATGACCAATTACCATTGCCGTGACAATCGCCGCCACCCCGGCAGTAATATGAACTACCGTACCCCCGGCAAAATCCAGCAGGCCTTCTTTTGCCAACCAGCCGCCACCCCAGACCCAGTGACAAACTGGAAAATATACCACGGTAACCCAGATAATACTGAACAGCAGCATGGCAGAAAATTTCATCCGTTCGGCAAAACCACCAATAATTAAAGCCGGAGTAATGATGGCAAAGGTCATCTGGAACATGACAAAAACTGATTCAGGTAATGTCCCTCTTAAACTCCCGCGGCCAACCTCTAGCAGAAAAATATTATTCAAACCACCAATCCAGGCATTCATACTCCCTCCATTGGAAAAGGCCAGACTATAACCATAGATTACCCATATGATGGATACCACACAGGCAATGGCAAAACACTGCACTAATACCGACAGCACATTTTTTTCTCTTACCAGCCCGCCATAGAATAATGCCAGGCCGGGCAGGGTCATAAACAGAACCAGTGCGGTCGAGGTGAGAACCCAGGCGGTATCGCCACTATCAGAACCTGCTGCCCGTGCAACCAACGGTAAAAGGAGCAAAGATAATATGGATATAAGTTTGATTACATTTTTCATTATATTTTTCTCTCTTTGGTATTAATCATTCACCTCACTACCTTACAATGCCTCATCACCCGATTCACCCGTACGAATACGGATTGCCTGTTCAATATTCACCACAAAAATTTTTCCATCACCAATTTTTCCGGTATTCGCCGCTTGAGTGATGGCATCTATCACTTTTTCAACCGCCTTATCTGCCACCACCATTTCCATTTTTACCTTCGGCAGAAAGTCCACCACATACTCTGCTCCACGATATAACTCGGTATGTCCCTTCTGGCGGCCAAACCCTTTGACTTCAGATACGGTAATGCCGGTTACCCCAACTTCAGATAATGCCTCACGCACATCATCAAGTTTGAATGGTTTAATAATGGCTTTAACAAGTTTCATAAGCACCCCTGACTGTGAATTTTATTAAAATATTTGCACAAGTGTCTTTTTACCATAAATCGCACAGGCATAGCACCAAAAAAGTGCAATGAATATTTTGCACCAGAAATGTGCGCCTGTGCTTGCCAGTAAGTCGAAAGAAAAAAAGGGGTTAAATCTCGGACGAAAAAAAGCCGGGTACAATGTACCCGGCTGAAACTAGCAGGAGTCTATTATTTGCTAGTAACTATTGCCTAAAAGTTATAGGCACGCTCATCGTGCTGGGAAATATCCAGTCCTTCGGTTTCCTCTTCTTCACTAACTCGCAGACCGATCAGTGCATCCAGTACCTTGAGAATAATGAAAGTCATAATCAGCGTGTAGACCAGCGTTGCCATAATACCAACTAACTGCGCGCCAACCTGTGAACCGATACCGGTAATACCATCAGCAAAGCCGACACCACCCAGACTCGGCGCACAGAATACACCAGTGAGTACTGCGCCAATGATACCGCCGACACCATGAACACCAAAGGCATCAAGCGAATCATCATAACCAAATATTGGTTTCAGTTTGACCGCAGCAATAAAACAACCGATACCAGCCGCTGCACCAATAGCCAGTGCACCCATCGGACCAACATAACCCGATGCCGGTGTAATAGCTACCAGACCAGCCACTGCACCCGAAGCAATACCCAGCACACTTGGTTTACCATGTATCAACCACTCACTAAACATCCACACCATTGCTGCCATGGCCGTTGCAATCTGAGTAACCGCCATTGCCATACCGGCAGTACCGTCAGCAGCCAGCTCACTACCAGCATTGAAACCAAACCAGCCAACCCACAACATACCTGCACCGACAACGGTCAAAATCAGATTATGGGGTGGCATAGCCGTACCCGGATAGCCTTTACGTTTACCCAGTACCAGCGCAGTCACCAGGCCAGCAATACCAGCATTAATGTGTACAACCGTACCCCCGGCAAAATCGAGCACACCTTTACTACCTAACCAGCCGCCAGTACCCCATACCCAGTGGGCAATCGGCGCATAAACTACCAGCAGCCAGATAGCCATAAACCACATCATGGCAGAAAATTTCATACGCTCGGCAAAAGCCCCGACGATCAGTGCCGGAGTAATAATGGCAAAAGTCATCTGGAACACCATAAAGACAGTTTCCGGGATGGTACCAGTAAGTGAATGAACCCCGACAGTGGCAAGGAACATCTTGCTCAGTCCGCCCCAGTAAGAACCTGCACCGCCAAAAGCAATACTATAACCAACCACTGCCCACAGTACCGTTACCATTGCGGTAATAGCAAAACACTGCATCATCACCGACAGCGCGTTTTTGGAACGTACCATACCGGCATAAAACAGCGACAGACCTGGAACTGTCATAAACAGTACCAGTGCTGTGGCAGTCAGCATCCATGCGGTGTCACCACTATTAAGTGAGTCGCTTGCATAGGCGATGGAAGGTATAACTGCCAGCACTCCCAGCAGGGCCGTTGGCAAGTTAAAAAATCGTCGAATACTCATCATTCAAGTCTCCTGAAAATATTATCTTAAAGTGCTTCCGAACCCGTTTCACCGGTTCGAATGCGCATAACCTGTTCAATCGTTGAAACAAAAATTTTGCCATCACCAATTTTGCCGGTATTAGCTGCTGCGCGAATGGCATCAACTACTTTTTCACTAATCTCTGCTGCCACGGCAATTTCAACCTTTACCTTAGGCAAGAAATCCACCACATACTCCGCACCGCGATACAACTCGGTATGGCCTTTCTGACGACCGAAACCTTTTACTTCGGTCACTGTGATACCCTGCACACCAATCTCGGATAAGGCTTCACGCACATCATCGAGTTTGAAGGGTTTAATGATTGCAGTAATCATTTTCATATTTATTTCTCCTGGGAATATGCCTGCTCCCGTTATTGGGAGCAGACCGGATCAACTCATCGTTTTAATACTGGTTTAAACTAACAGGAACGGCTTAAAGCTGAAAATCCTTGCTATAGCTAACAGTGAAGCGGACCGCATCCATATTATCTGATAAACCACCGACCGCTTTATTACTCTGTTTTACATCGTTTTTATCCACCGCAAGAGAAAAACCGTTTTTGCTCAGACTGGCACCAACATGGTTGTAGTTGATATGGCCGTTTGTGAATTTATTATTGTTTGTAAACTGGTAGGCACCGGCATAAATGCTTGCATCCATAGGACCGGCAGCAAAATCTGCTTTAATATGGTAATAGATATCGCCGCTATCAAAAGCCGCATCTTTATTACCCGAACCTGCATCAACCGTGTAATTCAAGCCCGCAGTGATAATACTGAATGTACCCGATGCATAAGCCTCCGTGTAATTAAACTGAGGCGCTGAGGTGTACTGGTAGGTAATCGCCCCCAGGTCATAACCAAACCCACCAACATTACTGGAAAGCCCACCATAAAGGTCTATTTCACCATTACCAGGAAGCCCGGAGTTACCTAGATTCGAAATCCATGCACCGCTATACAGACCCATATCGTTTTTCCAGTCCACACTGCCCTGTACAGCAGCATTATCACCAGAATACGTTGTACCGCGGAAAATATAGTTTGAGAAAGCGCCCGCTGTCGCGGTCACATCGGCCGCAGCAATACCACTGGTTAACGACACAGCAACGGCTGTTGCTAAAACAATTAATTTTTTCATATTGAAAGACTCCGATTAAAAATATAATAAATATAAGCAGTAAAAACTGTTATACGACAGACTTAAGCACCTACCATGCCAACTAATAAATTTACAATATAAACAATAAGTTAAGTATATTTTTATTATCTGAAAATAAATGCATTCTTCCTTTTTAGTTCTATTTTGGTGCGCAGACAGATGACCCGACCTATTTTGGTGCGCACCATTTCTGGCGTAGAAAAATCCATCCCTGACCATTGTTTCAAGGTAAAATACTTTCACTCACCGTCACCCAACAACATAAACCATGAAACAGACATTCATTGATGAACTAACACAACGCATCAGCAAACTACTTCCTGATAGCGCGCCCGGTAACGCGCAGACTATCCGCGCCGATATTGAAAATAATATCCATGCGTTATTACAGGAAACCATCAACAAACTGAATCTTGTCAGTCGGGAAGAATTCGACATACAGACAGCACTGTTACAACGCAGTCGTGAAAAGCTGGATAAACTGGAAAAGAAACTTGCTGAAATAAGCTTGCTGAAATGAACTGGCCTGAAACAAACAATCTGAATGAATTCACAACCGGCAATATTTCTGTATAATCCCGATTAAACCCGCACATCTATACGGAAAATCAACCACGGAACGGTTCTTATGAAACTCGCCACAATCCATACCCGTGCTCTTAGCGGTATTAACGCCCCTGAAGTACACGTTGAAGTGCATATTTCCAATGGCCTGCCCGCCCTGTCTATTGTTGGCCTGCCTGAAGCCTCCGTGCGCGAAAGCAAAGATCGGGTGCGTGCGGCAATTATCAATTCACATTTTGAATTTCCTGCCAGAAAAATCACCGTTAATCTGGCACCCGCCGACCTGCCCAAAGATGGCGGACGCTACGACCTGCCAATCGCACTGGGTATACTGGTGGCATCGGAACAACTGGAAATAAATCAGCTCGGCTCATACGAATTTCACGGCGAACTGGCACTGTCGGGTGCATTGCGCAGGGTCAATGGCAGCCTGCCTGTTGCGCTGGCCTGCAAACAGGCGCACAGACAACTGATCCTGCCCACTGACAGTGCCAACGAAGCGGCACTGGTCGAAGGTATTCAGGTATTCTCTGCAAACAGTCTGCTTGGCGTTTGCCAGCACCTGAAGGGGCTGGGGGAACTACCGGTTGCCGATGTCAGCACAGTGATTGAGAAAACTGATCGCCAGCTACCAGACATGGCTGATGTCCGCGGCCAGCACCACGCCCGTCGCGCACTGGAAATAGCGGCTGCCGGCAGACACAATATGTTAATGGTAGGGCCACCGGGAACCGGAAAATCCATGTTAGCCAGTCGCCTCGCCAGTATTCTGCCCCCCATGAGCGAGCAGCAGGCACTGGAAAGTGCCTCTATCTGTTCCATCAGCCATCAGGGATTTGATCTACGTCAATGGAAATTGCGGCCATTCAGAAATCCACACCATACCGCATCCGGGGTTGCCCTGGTCGGTGGTGGTTCCAAACCCACACCGGGGGAAATTTCACTTGCCCATCAGGGCGTGTTATTTTTAGACGAACTCACCGAATACGATCGCCATGTGCTCGATGTATTACGCGAACCCATGGAAACCGGCTGTATCTCCATCTCACGGGCCACTCGCCAGGCTGATTTCCCCGCCCGCTTCCAGCTTATTGCTGCCATGAACCCCTGCCCGCAGGGATACACCTGTGATGGCAAAGACCAGTGTCAGTGCAGCGAGAATCAACAGAAAAAACACCGCAGTAAAATTTCCGCACCATTTCTTGACCGCATTGATATGCATGTAGAAGTCCCACGACTCGACAAAAAAGCACTTGATAGCAACACTCCAAAAGGTGAAAACAGTACAATCATACGCGAGCGGGTAAAAAAAGCCTACCAGCGTCAGCTCACAAGGAGCGCTCACTGCAATGCGGAACTTACCGTCAGTGAAATTGAAACCTTCTGTACCTTACAGCCGCCACAAAAAGCTTTACTGGATAAAGCCATGGACAGGCTCAAACTGTCCGCCCGCGCCTATCATCGTATTTTAAAACTCGCTCGCACCATTGCCGATGTCGATGCCAGCGAGAATATTGAAATATCTCATATTTCCGAAGCCATCAGTTACCGCAGCCTCGACCGGTTTTTTTCCGGCTGAAGAAATACAGCATGACTACCCGTCTCCTATTAATAC
>CAYXNL010000044.1:0-11873 GCA_964466455.1 uncultured Thiotrichaceae bacterium | reverse complement strand
GATCCATTAATACCGGCAGAAAATATTCACTGACCAGTAACGGTTTATCACTGACTTTAAATACCGAGCGCCGTCCCCAGATGGAAGCGCCGGTATCTACATCAATATCCGCCAATAACGTGCGGCAACAACGTTGTGGCAGAGTCATGGTAATCGCCATTTCACCACGTTGCATGGTTCGGTCAGCAAATAACATTGCACCCAGTGGCCGATTACCCAGATTGGCATAACGTCGTAATGCCCCTCTGAGCGTACTGACCGGAATCACCGTACGCGCATAAACCAGTGCCCGTTCCCCATCACATAATAGTACTTCACGAATCAGACAGGCATGGCTATGTTGCAGCCCCATCACCTGTTTTTCATCTGCCGATATACGCTGAAAAGATTGTGATAACAACCTGACATGAAAGGATGCACCATACTGCCGTATCAAACGGGCAGTCAAAGAGGAGGCATCAAATAGCCAGTAGGCAACCTGCGGCGGGATCGGGCGGGTAAGAAATTGTGAGCGATGGTACCAACGCTGACGAAAGGTTATAGCAGACATGATAATATTGCTGAAAAAACAGGTAGTTTAGCCTAAATTTTGTCCCGGAGCGAAACCTCCTGATGGGTATATCCGTCGTTCAAACATGGCCAAACTGCTCCGCGTTTCCTAACCAGCGACGCACCAGTGGGTCGATTACCTGTGGATAATGCTGGTTGATTATTTCTGCCGCTTTTTTTACTTCAGGTAACCAGTGTTCATCACGTACAATATCTGCAATCCGCATTTGCATCAAGCCGGTCTGCCGGGTTCCCAGCACTTCACCAGGGCCACGTATCTCCAGGTCTTTTTTTGCCACCTCAAAACCATTTCCAGTTTGCCTTAATATACCCAGACGTTGCCGCCCCGAACGGGAAAGTGGTGAGTGATACAGCAATACGCAGGTACTCTGTTTACTACCACGACCAACCCGTCCCCTTAGCTGATGCAACTGCGCCAGCCCCAGTCGTTCCGCATTTTCTATTATCATCAATGAGGCATTCGGCACATCAACACCCACCTCTATCACTGTGGTCGCCACCAGAAGATCAATTTTTTTATCTCGAAAATCCGTGACCACCTGTTGTTTCTGCCCGCCTTTCATACGCCCGTGAACCAGACCTATCCGCAGTTCCCTTAATTCATCCGCTAACATCTGCGCGGTTGTTTCTGCCGCCTGACATTGCAGCATTTCAGATTCTTCCACCAGCGTACACACCCAGTAGGCCTGTTCACCATGACGACAGGCAGCAGCTACACGTTGGATAACTTCTGCGCGGCGCTGATCGGAGACCACCACGGTGGTAACGGGTTTTCTGCCTTCGGGCAGGACATCAATCACGGAATAATCCAGATCCGCATAGGCAGTCATCGCCAGACTACGCGGAATAGGCGTTGCTGTCATAATCAGCTGATGCGGCACCGTTTTAGCATTATTCCCTTTCTGCCGTAGGGCCAGCCGCTGGTGTACACCGAAGCGGTGTTGTTCATCAACAATCAGCAGAGCCAGCTTATTGAATTCAACATCATCCTGAAATAAAGCGTGCGTACCGATAATGATTTTCACCACCCCCTGTTTAATCAGAGCCAGTTTCGCCACTCTGTTTTTGCCGCTATCCTTTCCAGTTAACAAGACACAACTGTCCTTATGATTAGAAAACCAACGTTGAAAGCTGGCAAGATGCTGTTCAGCCAGAATTTCTGTAGGGACCATTATCGCTACCTGGAAATGGTTGTCCGCGGCGGCCAGTGCTGCTATCGCCGCCACCACCGTTTTCCCCGACCCTACATCGCCCTGCAACAAACGCAACATGGGTCTGTTATCCCGTATATCATTTAAAATTTCATCCGCTACTTTTTCCTGTGCAGAGGTTAAGCTAAACCCGAATTGCCGTGTAAAGGCCTGTAATGTTTTTTTATGTAATGGCAGGGCGACCGCCTGCTGCCTGCGTATCTGCTCGCGAATTTTTAGTAAACTGAGCTGATGAGCCAGCAATTCTTCAAAAATCAAACGTTGCTGGGCACGAGTTTTTAAATTTAGTAATGCGTGAATATCACTGCTTTTATGTGGCCAGTGAACCTGTCGCAGTGACTCGCATAAATCGGGGAATAAACAGTTTTTACGAATTGACTCGGGTAACCAGTCGGTCATGGACGGGTGATCCATCTGTTCAAGTACCTGAACTGAAATTTTTCTTAACAGCGTTTGATGCACACCCTCGGTTTTCGGGTAAACCGGCGTTAATGTGTCCTTCTCTACATGAGAAATACAATCGCTGATACGTTGAAATTCAGGATGAATCATCTCCAGCTGGTGAGCACCATAGCGGATTTCGCCAAAACAGCGCAAACGACTGCCATTTATCAGCATCTGCTGTTGTGATTTGTTGAAATGAAAAAACCGCAGCACGATTGCACCGCTATGATCAGAAAAATGACACCGCAGACTACGTCGTGAACGTCCGCCGTATTTTATTTCGCTATGCTCGACAACACCCTCGACCAGTACCTGCTGCCCCGGCTGCAACGCGCCAAGCGGGATAACACGGGTTCTATCTTCATAGCGTAATGGTAAATGAAACAGTACATCCTGCAAACTATAAATTTGCAGACGTTTCAGTTTTTCTGCAATACCCGGTCCAACTCCCTTTAAGGTGAGTACAGACTGGTATTCAAACCCTTTAACATCGCCTTCCATTATTTACTCAATAGCAGAAGATTTAAATTTCCATCACTGCATCCATTTCCACACCAGCATCTTTGGGCAGGGAAGCAACACCAATTGCTGCGCGGGCTGGATAGGGCTGTGCAAAATATTCAGCCATTACTTCATTCACCACCGGAAAATCAGCCAGGTCGGTAAGATAGATATTCAGTTTCACAATATGGGATAAGTTTCCACCCGCTGCATTCGCAACCGCCAGCAAATTTTTAAATACCCGATGGATCTGCTCATGGATGTCCCCATTGACCATTTCCATGGTTTCCGGTACCAGCGGTATCTGACCGGAAAGATAAACCGTTGAGCCCGTTTTTACCGCCTGAGAGTAAGTACCAATTGCCTGTGGCGCATGGTCGGTGGAGATTATTTCTTTTGCCATAGTTAAGCTCCTTTAAGAAAACAGTCTAAGGAATAGCGCATTACAGACGAAAAATTCGCATCACACTGGAAGTACGCCGTAACTTTCTCATCAGTGCTGCCAGATGCTTCCGGTCACGTACTTTTATCTGATATAGCAAGTTAATGGAAAAACCGTCACGGTCCTGTATTTCAACATTTTCGATATCTACCCCTTCCTCGGATAATATTGTTGCCGTTTTTGCCAGTACCCCCGGCTTGTTTTCAACTTCTAGACGAATATCACTACTAAACTCAGCCTGTGCATCTTCTTCCCACTGTACATCAATATATTTATCGTTACGCTTTCCCAGTGGCTCAAGATTTTTGCAGCTCTGGCGATGAATCACCATACCCCTGCCTTTGCTTAAATTAGCAACAATCTGATCACCTGGAACAGGACGACAGCAACGCGCAAAACTAACGACTATACCTTCGGTTCCACTAATCGCCAATGGCGACTGCGATTTCATTTCGCGGGTTTCTTCCGCATCACCATCGGCGATGCGTTCGGGAACAAGTTGCCTAACCACCAGATTAGGGGGTCGGTTGCCCATCCCCACGTCTTCCAGTAACTGTGACAGCTCTTCGAAGCCGTACTCCTCCAACACCAGTTGTAGATTACTCTGTGGCACATCATCCAGGCGTAGTCCCAGTGGTTTCAGGCAGCGCGTCAGCATTCGTTTTCCCTGCGATCTGGCTTCGTCCGCCTGCATATTCTTGAGAAAATTACGGATGTTACTGCGTGCTCTGGCCGTAACAACATAGTTCAACCAGGCGGCATTTGGATGACTGTTGGGTGAGGTGACAATTTCAACCGTCTGGCCACTGTATAAAGGGGTGTTTAACGGGGCGAAGCTGTGATCGAGCTTGGCAGCAACACAGTGATTACCAATATCGGTATGTACCGCATAGGCAAAATCTACCAGCGTAGCATTTCGCGGCAATTTGATAATATCACCTTCCGGTGTATAAACATAAACCTCATCGTGAAACAGATCAACCTTAACATTTTCCAGAAATTCCAGTGAATTACCGGCAGACTGCTGCATTTCCAGAATACCTGTCAGCCAGTCTCGGGCGCGAGCATGAGCATCAAGAACACCATTTTCATCCGGTGACTTATACAACCAGTGGGCAGCAATACCACTTTCGGCAAATTTATCCATTTCACCGGTACGTATCTGCACTTCCATTGGTATACCATGCGGGCCATACAACGCTGTATGCAATGACTGATAGCCATTACTTTTTGGAATCGCAATATAATCTTTAAAGCGTCCGGGGATTGGTTTAAACAGATTATGCACTACACCTAGCACCCGATAACATTCATCCACCGAATCAACCAGCACACGAAATGCGTACACATCCAGTATTTTTTTAAACGGCAGACTCTTTTGCCGCATTTTATTATAAATACTGAATAGGTGTTTTCTTCGTGACACCAGTTGCGCTTCAATAGAAAGTTCAACCAGTCTTGTACACAGCGCCTGGTTAATTTTATCCACTATCTCTTTACGATTTCCGCTAACACGGTTGATTGCATGCTCGAGTACCACATACCGTATGGGATATATTGCCTTAAATACCAGATTTTCAAGTTCATGGCGAATGGAATTCATTCCCAGACGATTAGCAATAGGGATGTAAATATCCAGTGTTTCCTGAGCAATCCGTCGTCTTTTATCCGGTCGCAGTACACCCAGGGTGCGCATATTATGCAGGCGATCGGCCAGCTTGATCATAATGACACGAATATCCTGCGCCATTGCCAGCAGTACTTTCTGTATATTTTCAGCCTGCTGTTCAATTTTATTCTTAAACTTGATGTTCATCAGTTTACTGACGCCATCAACCAGCTGTGCAACATCTTCACCGAACTCGGCTTCAATTAATTTACGTGTTGCCGGGGTATCTTCGAGGACATCATGCAAAATCGATGCAATAATACTTTTTACATCCATATGCATCTGCGCGAGGATGCGCGCAACGGCAACAGGATGATAAATATAGGGTTCGCCTGAAACACGGCGCTGACCTTCGTGTGCCTGTGCGCCAAACAGATAAGCATGGTAAACCTCTCTTACCTGCTCGTCCTCCATATATTCAGCGAGTATTTCACACAGGTCGGAAATAAGAAAACGTCTGCCTGCATCTGGACGGGCGATTTTATCTCTGGTGGTTCTGCGGTCACCTTTTTTCCGACCAACATCCTTCTTTGGTATTTTTTTCTGTTCAACGATTATCCCGGTATCAGGGGATGAATTATGGGGTGCGGATTTTGTCACTGCCATGTCACCTGGAGGAAATCGTGAAATTTCTGTCATTACAGACCGGCAGAAAAATCACCTTCTATCATCACTTCTACATCATCAATCTGTGGCTGTGCTGCCTGTGCCAGGATTTCCTTGTTAATCAGATTTTCTGCCACTTCACGCAGGGCCAGTACCGTTGGTTTATCGTTATCACGAGGCACCAGCGGTTCTGCTCCCATTGCAATCTGGCGAGCGCGTTCAGAAGCAACCAGAACCAGCTCAAAACGATTATCGACATTATCGAGACAATCTTCTACTGTTAGACGTGCCATAATTTATTCTCCGGAAAAATACTATTATTTATCAAAATTTAATAAGCTCGGCCAGCAGTTTAGCATGTCTTTCCTGCTGCACCGGAAGTAGATGGCGGTTAGCGATAATAATAGCAGCAAGATTATCTCTTGCCTGATTAAAATCATCGTTAACAATCAGATAGTCATATTCTGCATAATGTGACATTTCATCCACTGCTTCGCGCATCCGCCGTTCAATTATAGCTTTATCATCCTGAGCGCGTGAGGTGAGCCGTTCACGCAGGGCATGAACAGAAGGCGGTACAATGTAAATGCTCCTGCACTTATCAACCTGCTGGCGAATCTGCTGCGCTCCCTGCCAGTCAATTTCAAGAATAACATCCTTGCCACTGTGTAACTGCTGTTGGATATGCTGTCGTGATGTACCGTACATATTATCGAACACACAGGCATATTCAAAAAAATCTCCGGCTGTTGCCATTGCATCAAAACTATCTCTGCTGACAAAACGGTAATTGATACCGTCTACTTCGCCATCACGTTGCGCCCGTGTGGTATGGGAAACGGACACTTCCAGTTCGGCTAACTGTGCAAGCACTGCATTTACCAGACTGGTCTTACCCGCACCGGATGGCGCGGAAACTACATAGAGACTACCTTTTATCATAATTATTAAAGATTCCTTAGCTGTTACGATGTACAGCAAGCTGCGCCAGCTGCACCAGTATATTTTTTGTTTCCGAGTCGGGAATAACAGTCAGTTGTGAAATAGCATAGTCGGCCTCTTTCTGTGCCATATTTTCCGTATACTCCAGCGCCCCTGTCTGTTTGATGATTGCCTGTACCGGATCAATCAGATCATAGCCTCCCTGTTCAATAGCCTGACGAATCAGCAGAGCCTGCTCCTGCGTTCCCTGCCGCATGGCATATAACAATGGCAATGTTGGCTTACCTTCGGCCAGATCATCACCCACATTCTTGCCCATTATTTCTTTATCCGAGCAATAATCCATAACATCATCGATCAGTTGAAAAGCGGTACCAAGATGCCTGCCATAGGCCGCCATTGCCTGCTCCTGCTGCGCCGTACAGGCAGACAATAGCGCACCTAGCTGAGTCGCCGCTTCAAATAACCTGGCTGTTTTACAGTGGATCACTTCAAGGTAATCTAACTCGGTAATTTCTGCATCATGCACATTCATCAGTTGCATCACCTCTCCTTCTGCGATCACATTGGTAGTGCCTGCCAGTATTTCCATTACCCGTACATCACCCATATCCACCATCATTTCAAAAGAACGGGAATAGAGAAAATCGCCCACCAGCACACTGGCTGCATTACCAAACAACGCATTGGCCGTTTTGTTACCACGGCGAAGTTCCGACTCATCGACAACATCGTCATGCAACAGAGTAGCCGTATGAATAAATTCAATAATCGCTGCCAGCAGATAATGCTGTTCGCCCCGGTAATCTAACGCGCGGGCAGATAGAACTGCCAGCAACGGACGCAGCCGTTTACCTCCGGAATTAACAATATAGTGACTGAGCTGATTAACCAGCACCACATCTGAGGCCAGACGCTGATGAATAATTGTATCTACCGCCTGCATATCCATTGCTGTCGCAGTACGAATGGTTTCGAACCCGGAGGGTTTCATGGTTTGTGTGTTTTTAGACAAAGACTCGGACAAGGGAGTAATCCACGCTAACAGAGGGAAAGCGAATCCTATGTAGCGATGCCAGGTGCTGTCAAGCAAAACCCCTCCAATTTAACCGTTTTTCATGCTCTGATAATAAAAACGTCTGTTATTTTATTAAACTCTCAAAAAATTACCCGGACGGACTTGTCAGCAACGCTGTTAAACCGTATAATTTGCGCCCTTTCATTTAACGATTTTGGAGAACCCTGTGTACGCAGTGATCAAAACAGGCGGAAAACAATATAAACTGGCTCAGGGCGAAGTGATTCGTGTTGAGAAACTGGATGCAGAAGAAGGCGCAAGCGTCGAACTCGATAAGGTTCTGATGATCGCGGACGGCGATAGCATCAATATCGGCACACCCTACATTGATGGTAGCAAAGTAACCGCAATCGTAAAAGCACACGGTCGCGGTAAAAAAGTCGAAATCATGAAGTTCAGACGCCGCAAACATCATCAGAAGAAAACCGGTCATCGTCAGTATTTTACTGAGCTTGAAATTACCGGTATTTCTGCCTGATCCAGTCAGCTTACACTTACCAACTCTCAGGGGAGTATTGAACAATGGCACATAAAAAAGCAGCCGGTAGTACCCGTAATGGCCGCGAGTCGGAATCGAAACGACTCGGGGTGAAGAAATATGGTGGTGAGGCCGTGTTAGCCGGAAATATTCTGGTGCGCCAACGCGGCACAAAATTTCATGCTGGTGATAATGTCGGCATGGGTCGTGACCACACATTATTTGCAAAAGCAAACGGGCAGGTTATATTTGAAACACGTGGTCCACTCAACCGAAAAACAATCAGCGTAACACCGGTCAGCTAGTAGCTGGTGGTGCTACGGCAATAAAAAAGCCCCACTCCGGGGCTTTTTTATTGCCTACCGTACACAACAGGGCCACAATGCTTGTTTTTCTGCAAAAATCACGGCATTCTTCCCTTCTACAATCCGTTTAAGCAACCTGTTTGAGTAACCCGATAAGATGCGATTTGTTGACGAAGTAAGTATTTATGTTATAGCCGGTGATGGTGGCACCGGCGTAGTCAGCTTTCGCCGTGAAAAATATATTCCCTATGGTGGACCCAATGGTGGCGATGGCGGCGATGGCGGCAGCGTTTACCTGATGGGCGATGAAAACATCAACACCCTGGCTGATTTTCGCCATGTACGCACCTATACCGCCGAGTCCGGTAAACGCGGCCAGGGCCAGCAAATGACCGGTAAAGGCGGTGATGATTTAACTGTTCACGTACCGGTTGGCACCCTGATTTATGATGATGAGATTGATGAACTCATTGGTGATATTACTCAGGACGGACAGAAAATAATGGTTGCCCAGGGTGGTTTTCACGGCCTTGGAAATACCCGTTTTAAAAGCTCGATCAACCAGGCGCCACGTAAATGCACACCCGGCACACCTGGCGAACGTCGCACACTCCGTCTGGAACTGAAAGTTCTGGCAGATATCGGTTTGCTCGGCTGGCCCAATGCCGGAAAATCTACTTTTATCCGTGCTGTTTCCGCTGCCCGCCCCAAAGTAGCTAATTATCCATTTACTACCCTGTATCCGAATCTTGGCGTTGTACGGGTGAACATGAACCAGAGTTTTGTGGTTGCTGATATCCCCGGCATTATTGAAGGCGCCTCGGCAGGTGCCGGACTGGGAACAGCCTTTCTCAAGCATCTGTCACGCACCCAGTTACTTTTACACATTATAGATATTGCACCGTTTGATGGTAGCGACCCGATCACTCAGGCAAAAATTATCCTGCAGGAACTGGACCAATACAGCCGTGAACTGGCAGAGAAGCCGCGCTGGCTGGTGCTAAACAAAACCGACCTGTTAGGTAAAGAAGACCTGGCAGGGAAAAAGCAGGCAATCATTGACGCACTTGACTGGCAGGGACCAGTCTATACCATGTCTGCGCTCAGTAAGACAGGTACTCAGATAATCTGTTACGATATTATGCAGCAACTTGAACTCAGCCGCTTATCATGAAATCACGTGCAGCGCTTGCGGATTCCCATCGCTGGATTATAAAAATTGGCAGCTCACTTATCACCAATGACGGCCGCGGACTGGATCATGAAGCCATACGCCAGTGGGTACAGCAAATTGCAACATTACGCGCTCAGGGAAAAGAAATCCTGCTGGTTTCATCCGGCGCCGTTGCCGAAGGAATGGTACGAATCGGCTGGAAACAACGCCCTCGCGAACTGTATAAACTACAGGCAGCCGCCGCGCTGGGTCAGACCGGCTTAATCCAGCATTTTGAAACCTGCTTTAAACGACACGATATTCCTACCGCTCAGGTATTACTCACCCATGAAGACCTGTCCAGCCGTCAGCGCTACCTGAACGCCCGCAGTACATTAAAAACACTGCTGACGCTGGGAGCAATACCGATTATCAACGAAAACGATACCGTAGCCACCAGTGAAATTCGCCTTGGCGACAATGACACACTGGCCGCTCTGGTGGCAAATCTGGTCGAAGCCGATGCGTTGATTATTCTCACCGATCAGCAGGGGTTGTTCGATAAAGACCCCCGTCACCATACCGATGCCCGCCTGATCAGTAACGCGGCAACTACAGATACCGGTCTGCTCCGGATGGCAGGGAAAAGTGGCCGTCTGGGTCAGGGCGGAATGCAGACAAAAATAACCGCTGCAAGGCGTGCTGCCCGCTCCGGAAGTTGCACCTTAATCGCTGCCGGCACCCACCCCGATGTTCTGCTGGCGATTGCCCGAGCAGAAAATATCGGCACCTTGCTTACCCCGGAAACTGAACCCATTACCGCCAGAAAACAGTGGCTGGCCAACCAAATGAACGTACTTGGACAACTTGTTCTCGACAGTGGTGCAGCACAGGCACTCACTCAGCAGGGAGTCAGCCTGCTGGCGGTTGGCATAACCGAGGTACAGGGAGAATTTCAACGCGGTGAGGTGGTGCGCTGCCTGAACCCGGAAGGCAGGGAAATAGCCCGCGGCATGGTCAATTATAACAGCCGTGAAAGTCGACAGATCAAGGGGAAAAGTAGCGATCGGATAGAAGATATTCTGGGTTATATTGATGAGACCGAACTCATTCACCGTGATAATCTGGTACTGCTGCCAACATCATAAAAGACAGCGTTCTCAGCCCCATACTTTTATTTCTCAACCCGAAGTCTCTGTAATTAAATAACATTACGACTATCTGTCGGTATTTATTACACATTCAAGAATGATTGGCTGCCTTGCGCTTACCTATAGTAACTTATTGAAGAATATAGTGTTTCTCAACGATATAAGCATATTAGCTTGACAGAAAACTTTACACAATCAATCATACTGATATACTAATATATCGATAACTATATGAATTTTATCTAAATTTATTTATTGGCCTAATTAATGCATTAGCATTCGCATGCTAGAACTTTAAAAGCTTTTAATCGAATCTATAGCTAAGTGGAGATAGAAGGATGAAATTCAAATTAATATTAAATGGTTTAATCGCTATTACTGCAGCGGCATTTATGAATACGCTGTATGCCCAAACATTACTAACGATAAACCCATATGGAACAATCAAGAGTGATTTACTGGATAGCACGGGTAATCCTGTCCTTAGGCGAAATGGTAAACCAGCCCAGGTTGTAACTGGTAGTACAGGATCATTCTTTAAAATGGGCGCTTCCGTTGTTGGTTTAGAAGCAGGATCTGATGGTGGCATATTATTAGGCACCTACCAAAATTATGTATTAAACCCTGATGTACCTCACCCTAAAGGCTGGAAAGGTGATACGAATGGTGATGGTATTCCAGATGGCGCCGCCGGTACAGGATATGGCAAGACCCCAGCGGTTGAATCCAATGCATTCATGCCATTTAAGTTCTTTGGTGTATCAACTTATATCGGTTTAAACCCGGTATCCTACCAATCAGGCCAGACACGCAGTACACCTGACGCCAATATTAATTTATCAAGTTGCGCTGATTATACCTGCGATATGACTGCTGACCTTAGTGCCTGGGAAGTCATGTGGAACGGCAGTTCCTTTGAGCAAGGCCCGAGACCAAAGAATACCGGCCCATTCGTACTAGCTGATGGGTCCTATAATTTATTAACACAGGGATATGTTTTAGATTGGACCTCTCAAATTAAAGGAGGACCTTTTAATGGTGTACCTGCTAAATGGCATTTAGAAGGAATCGTTAAAAATGTTCCAGCTGTGCCTGTACCCGCTGCTATATGGTTGTTCGGCTCAGGGTTACTAATTATGTTAGGTGTAGGCAGAAGAAAATACAGGGTTTGATGTCTTAAATAACAAACGGTTAAAAAAAGGCATCTTTAGGTGCCTTTTTTACGTCGTTCTTTCTTATGTGTTAGCCCGACTTGATAGTATTGAGGCAAAGTAGCGATCGGATAGAAGATATTCTGGGTTATATTGATGAGACCGAACTCAT
>CAYXNL010000043.1:0-19624 GCA_964466455.1 uncultured Thiotrichaceae bacterium | reverse complement strand
CAGTAATAACAGAGCAGTAATAACAGGAACAGAATGAGTCTGTCGCTAAATCAGAAGCTGGCTGAAAAAGGCTTTGTTGTTGCACATTGGCCGGTAGCCGGTCATGTCCACGCGCTGGTGACTACCAGACAGATACCCGTGTCGGCAGCAACATCATCATTATCTTCTGCCGATAACGGGGATAATGCCGGATTTAATCTTGCTTTGCATACGGGTGATGATCCAGCGCGAGTTAAAGCAAACCGACAATGGCTTATAACATCCGCCGGCTTACCTTCGTCACCCCGCTGGCTGAATCAACTTCATGGCAGCCGTGTAGTCTGTGCAGATAACGTTGATTGCAATCACCCGCCGGATGCGGATGCAAGCTATACACAAAATAAAAATATCGTTTGTGCAGTGATGACGGCTGACTGTCTGCCGGTCTTTTTCTGTAATCGTTCAGGTAGCGAAGTTGCCGTGGCACATGCTGGTTGGCGAGGTCTGCATGCCGGTGTGCTGGAACAGATGGTTGCCACCATGACCAGCCACCCACAGGATCTGCTGGTGTGGTTTGGCCCGGCCATTGGTGCAGAAAAATTTGAGCTGGGCGACGAAGTTTTCCAGGCTTTTTATGAGAAACATCCGGCAACGCTATCAGCATTTGAACCGGTTGATGCCTCACATTATCGGTGTAATATTTATCGTCTGGCACAATCTCTGCTGGAGGCAATCGGTGTTACGCAGTTTTATGGGGGTGATTTTTGCACCTGCACACAGTCCGATCTATTTTATTCCTACCGCCGTGATAATGATATTGGACGTATGGCAAGCCTGATCTGGATGAGCTGATTCAGGGGTTCCCTTGCGGTGAAAAGATAGTGCGTACGGCTCTGTTCCGTATCGAAAAAATATTATCATCGGCGTACCATTGAGATTGTTGTGAATAACCTCATATTTAAGGTAAATATCATTCAGGAGGTTACCTATGGGAACCGATAAATTTACCAGTCGTTTTCAGTCTGCATTGGGTGAAGCACAGTCGCTGGCTGTAGGCAGAGACCACCAGTTTATTGAACCGGTACACGTTCTTGCTGCTTTATTGGCACAAGATGGCAGTACGGTTATGCATTTATTATCCGCAACCGGGGTCAATGGTGACGCTTTACAAAATCAGCTCAATCAGGAGCTTGCTGCGATGCCACAGGTACATGGCCATCAGGGTGATGTACAGATATCCAATGAAACCGGTCGCCTGTTAAATCAGGCTGACAGGCTAGCGCAAAAACGCAAGGATAAATTCATCTCAAGCGAGCTGTTTTTACTTGCGCTGGTTGATAGTCAGACAAAAACGGGCGATATACTGCGTCGTCTGAGTGCTGACAGTAAAAAACTGGATCAGGCTATTGAGCAGGTGCGTGGCGGGCAGACGGTGGATGACCCGAATGCAGAAGAAAATCGTCAGGCACTGGAAAAATATACCATTGATTTAACCGAACGCGCCCAACAGGGCAAACTGGATCCGGTGATAGGCCGTGATGAGGAAATTCGGCGGACGATTCAGGTGTTACAACGGCGGACAAAAAATAATCCGGTATTAATTGGTGAACCGGGGGTGGGGAAAACCGCTATTATCGAAGGTCTGGCGCAACGTATTTTAAATGGCGAAGTCCCAGAAGGTTTAAAAAGCAAACGTATTCTGTCACTGGATATGGGAATGTTAATTGCCGGGGCAAAATTCCGCGGAGAGTTTGAAGAACGTCTGAAAGCAGTGTTGCATGATCTTGCTCAGCAGGAAGGCCAGATTATTCTGTTTATTGATGAATTACATACCATGGTTGGTGCTGGTGGCGGTGAAGGCGCAATGGATGCCGGTAATATGTTGAAACCAGCACTGGCTCGGGGAGAGTTGCACTGTGTCGGTGCAACCACGCTGGATGAATACCGGAAGTATATTGAAAAAGATGCTGCCCTGGAGCGTCGTTTTCAGAAAGTGCAGGTGGATGAACCAAGCGTTGAGGATACCGTGGCAATATTGCGCGGTTTAAAAGAGCGCTATGAAATTCATCATGGTGTGGAAATTACCGACCCGGCCATTGTTGCTGCGGCTACACTTTCTCATCGTTATATCAGTGGTCGCCAGTTACCAGACAAGGCTATTGATCTGGTGGATGAAGCGGCCAGCCGGATTCGTATGGAACTGGATTCCAAGCCGGAAGTGATGGATCGTCTCGACCGGCGGATTATCCAGTTAAAAATTGAACGCGAAGCACTGAAAAAAGATACCGATAAAGCATCACTTAAACGGCTGGGAATACTTGAAGAAGAACTTTTACAACTGGAAAAAGAATACCGGGATTACGAAGAACAGTGGACGGCTGAAAAATCACTGGTTCAGGGTTCCAAACAGTTGAAAGAAGAGCTGGAAAATGCGCGGCTGGAACTGGAAACTGCGCATCGGGCTGGAGACCTGGCCAGAATGTCGGAATTGCAGTATGGGAAAATTCCTGAGCTGGAAGCTAAAATTGCCCGTGCTGCGGCAATTACGGAAAATTCAGCGCAGCAGGAAAATCAGACGCATCTGCTGCGTAATAAAGTGGACAGTGATGAAATTGCAGAAATTGTATCGCGCTGGACAGGTATTCCGGTAAGCAAAATGCTCGAAGGAGAACAGGAAAAACTGCTGCGTATGGAAGATGAAATCGGCGCACAGGTAATCGGCCAGAGAGAGGCCGTTGAGGCGGTGGCAAATGCAATTCGTCGGGCACGTGCCGGACTGTCTGACCCGAGTAAACCCAGTGGTTCGTTTATGTTTTTCGGCCCGACCGGTGTGGGAAAAACCGAGTTGACCAAGGCACTGGCGAAGTTTATGTTCGACACGGAAGATGCCATGGTGCGTATTGATATGTCCGAATACATGGAAAAACATTCGGTCTCGCGGTTAATTGGTGCGCCACCGGGTTATGTTGGCTATGAAGAAGGCGGCATGTTGACCGAGGCGATTCGACGCAAACCTTATTCTGTTGTGCTGCTTGATGAAATAGAGAAAGCTCACCCGGATGTCTTTAATATACTGTTGCAGGTACTCGATGATGGTCGTCTGACAGACAGTCAGGGGAGGACGGTTGATTTTCGCAATACGGTTATTATCATGACCTCAAATCTGGGCTCTCAGCAGATTCAGGAGCTATCATCGGAAGGTAAGTATGATGAAATGAAGAAAGTGGTAATGGATGTTGTCGCGCAACATTTCAGACCTGAATTTATTAACCGGGTTGATGAAAGCGTTGTTTTCCACCCGCTCGGACGTGAACAGATACGTGATATTGCACGCATTCAGATAGCGCAACTTGGCAAACGTCTGCATGAACAGGATATTACTCTGAGTTTAAGTGATGAAGCCTATGATGTGATTGGTGAACTGGGTTTCGATCCGGTGTATGGCGCAAGACCACTGAAACGCGCTATCCAGCAGCATCTGGAAAACCCGCTGGCACAAATGTTGTTACGTGGTGAATATCAGCCGGGTGGTACGATTGAAGTGACGGTTCGTAATGGCGATCTGGCTTTTAGTAAAGCCGCAGTATTGCAGGAAGTTGTGTAGTTAATATATTTTAGACGTTCCCTGCTACGACACCTGTTCTCGGACAGACTTCTAGTGTATATCCAGCTTTGCCAGTTCACTGAGAATCTGTGTAATCAGTGATTCACCCTGGGGTCCCATTCGAGTACAGAGTTTATCGACATCACGTTCACCGTCAATCATGCTTTTGATTACGGCGCTCAGACTGGCCATATCACCACCGGTTACTGACATTTGTTCCGCCATATTACCCAGCATCGTTACTGCATTAGGGTCACCCCGGCGGGCTTCATTAATCATCCTTGCCAGCATCGGCGCTGCCTGCGTTGCATCACCACTGGTTTCCGATTTGGGTAGCGTTGATGCGTCCTGCAGGCCTTTTAAAATACTGTCAATAATAATGCCGTCTTCGTCATCCAGATCATTTAATAATGACTGGTCACGATTTCCCGCAAGGATTTTTTTTATGACAGTAACCAGAGATTGCCAGCCATTTTCTGCAGACGCCTGTAGTGCCTGATCGAGATGGGGTTTTAACTGTGGATTGTTAATGGTTTGTACCACTGCCAGAATTAGTCCGGCGTGAGTCTGTAAAATCTGTTCAGTTTTTTCAGGTGTAGGCATAGCGACAGTATTCTGGTGATGGTAAATGTTGAGGATACCGTGAGTCGTGGGGTTTTTGCAACTACCAAATTTTTCTTACAGGGCCTGAATTTTCTTTGCCTGCTGTTTCAACTGGGTAATTGCTTTGCTCATATCCTCTAGTCGGTTGCGTTCTTTTTCTACGATGGCAGCCGGGGCTTTATCGACAAAGTTTTTATTAACCAGTTTTGCAGTGGTTTTATCGAGGTTAACCTGTATCTTGCCAATTTCTTTTTGTAGCCGGACAAGTTCGGCATCTTTATCAATCAGACCGCTCAGGGGAATCAGTATTTTCATTTCTCCCACCAGTGCTATTGCCGATTCCGGTGCTTCATCGGCAGCAGATAGCCACTGACTGGACTGTACTTTTGCCAGTGCTGCAATAAATTTCTGATTATTGTTGTAACAGTCTCTGTCGCTGTCACTGGCATTCTGTAACAACAGGGCTAATGGTTTGCCGGGGGGGATATCCATTTCCGAGCGAATCCGGCGTACCCCGCTGATAAAGGTTTTTACCCATTCCAGCTCCGTTTCTGCCTGGGTATCAATTTTTGCCGTATCCGATTGCGGGAAGGGTTGCAGCATAATGCTGTCACCGGTTTTACCTGCCAGTGGTGCCACACGTTGCCAGCATTCTTCGGTAATAAAAGGAATTAGCGGGTGATTCAGACGCAGAATGGTTTCCAGTACCCGCACCAGTGTCTGGCGGGTGCCACGTTGAGCGGCTTGCGGGGTGTTGTCATCAAACAGAATGGGTTTGGATAATTCCAGATACCAGTCACAATAGTCTTCCCACACAAAAGCATAAATTTCCTGTGCCAGCAGGTCAATGCGAGACTGCTGAATGTGTTGCTCCACACGCTGCTCCAGATGTTGCAGTTTGGAAATTATCCAGCGATCCGCTAATGAGTATTCAACTTTAGCCTGGTTCAGACCGGTATCTTTAGCTTCCGTTTGCATCAGTACATAACGGGTAGCATTCCATAGTTTATTACAGTAATTGCGGTAACCTTCAATACGCCCGGGGGCAAATACCACATCACGACCGGTGGTTGCCAGTGAGGCAAAAGTGAAACGCAGGGCATCGGTGCCGAAAGCAGGGATACCATCGGGAAAGTTTTTGCGGGTGAGCCTTTCAATGCGTTCAACCATATGTGGCTGTATTACGGAACCGGTGCGTTTGGCTACCAGTGCTTCCAGATCAATACCGTCGATGACATCGATTGGGTCGAGTACATTGCCTTTGGATTTGGACATTTTCTGGCCTTCCGCATCGCGAACCAGACCATGCACATAAACTTCATGGAAGGGGACATCACCCATAAACTTTAGCCCCATCATAATCATACGGGCGACCCAGAAGAAAATAATATCAAAGCCGGTAACCAGTACATTGGTCGGGTAGAATTTTTCCAGTTCAGGTGTTTTTTCCGGCCAGCCAAGGGTGGAAAATGGCCACAATGCCGATGAAAACCAGGTATCAAGGACATCCTTGTCCTGGGTTAACGGAAAGTCGTCGGGCAGCCTGTTTTTCTGGCGTACATCATCAATGTCATAGCCGACGTAAACATTACCCACTTCGTCGTACCAGGCGGGAATACGATGCCCCCACCAGATCTGGCGCGAAATACACCAGTCTTCAATATTATTCATCCATTCAAAATAGGTATTTTTCCAGTTGTCGGGGATAAATTTAATGTCGCCTTTTTCAACCGCAGCAATCGCCGGTTTTGCCAGAGGTTCAACTTTTACATACCATTGATCAGTGAGGTAAGGTTCAATGACGGCGCCGGAGCGATCACCGCGTGGCACGACCAGTTTATGGTCTTCAATTTTGTCAATTAAACCGGCGGCCTGTAAGTCAGCAACCATTTGTTTGCGGGCTTGATAGCGATCCAGACCGATATATTTTTCTGGAATAACATTGAATTTATCCTCGTCGTTGTCACGAATGGCAGCATCTACGGTAAAAATATTAATCAGCCCACCATGGGGTAGTTCGCGGATTTCGGTTTTATCTTTATGCCGGTTCCACACCTGGTAGTCATTGAAATCGTGTGCCGGAGTAATTTTAACGCAGCCGGTACCGAATTCCGGGTCAACATGCTCGTCAGCAATCACCGGAATTTTGCGCCCAGTTAGTGGCAGTTCAAGAAATTCGCCCAGTAAATAAGAATAACGTTCATCTTTGGGATTAACCGCCACTGCGCAGTCGCCTAGCAAGGTTTCCGGTCTCGTGGTGGCGACGACGACATGACCGGCACCGTTGCTACGCGGGTAGCGCATATACCACATATAGCCGCTTTCTTCTTTTGATAACACTTCCAGATCAGAAACAGCGGTGTGCAAAACTGGATCCCAGTTCACCAGGCGTTTGCCACGATAAATCAGACCTTCTTCAAACAGGCGAATAAATACTTCCCTGACTGCTGCGGACAGGCCTTCGTCCATGGTAAAACGTTCACGTGACCAGTCCAGTGAAGCACCCATACGGCGCAACTGTCGGGTAATGGTGTTGCCAGATTCTTCTTTCCACTGCCAGATGCGTTCGGTAAACTTTTCCCGACCGTAATCGTGGCGGGTTTTGCCTTCGTTATTAATCAGACGTTCAACTACCATTTGCGTAGCAATACCGGCATGGTCGGTGCCGACCTGCCACAGGGTATGGTCACCTTTCATTTTATGGTAGCGCACCATCGCATCCATAATAGTGTCCTGAAACGCATGCCCCATGTGCAAACGCCCGGTAACATTGGGCGGTGGAATCATAATGCAGAAATTGTTACGTTCGTCATCATTGTGTTCATCATCAGGGTGTTTGTCGGCGCTGAAATAGCCGTTCTCCTCCCAGATTCTGTACCATTTTTTCTCAATTGCTGACGGATTATAGGTTTTGTCCATAACGGGCTCGGAATATCAGGTTAGGGTTGCGATTTTAAGATTGCGATTAAGATCGTGATAATAAAATAAAAAGTGCGAATTATACAACATGCACCATATAGCTGCCCTTAAATAAGACGGGACAGTGAAGGGAGTCCCCCTATTTGTTTTTCAGTGCTTCTTCCAGTGAAGATCGAACCAGTTCATTTAGTTGCTGTTCAAAATCTGGTAGCAATGTCTGTACGATCTGTCTTGCCATTGCATCGGTATCAATATTAGTAAAAGGTTGTTGTGCAGAATGCGTCGTTTGTGTTTCAGGCATAAGTTCAGGCATAAGGTAGTGTCGAACCTTCTGTTCTACATCAGCCAGCAGTGGCTGTTCATTATCAATGGCAGGCAATGTTTTATCTATGACAGGTTCTATGCGTGGCTCGAATGGCGGTTCACTCAAGGCATGTATGGTTATATCTGGCTTTTCCTGACTAACGTTATCGACCGGTTTCTCGACAGGGTTCAACACCGGTTCCCTTATTTTTTCATCCAGCAATATTTCTTCAGGATGGATTGCCGGCGCAGATACCGTCTGCGCTTCGTCCAGATCAATCGGGGTGGAAATAATATCATCCAGCACCGGAATTTTACGGTGGGAGGGGTTGGGCATAATAATAACCTCGGCTTATCGGATAATTACCGGATCAGGCACTCTGCCATTCTTCCAGTCTGTCCAGAATATATTGAGTGAGCAGGCTGACGGGACGACCAGTGGCGCCTTTTTCCTTGCCGCTTTTCCAGGCAACCCCGGCAATATCCAGATGTGCCCAGCGATATTTTTTGGTAAAACGTGAGAGGAAGCAGGCAGCGGTGATGGTGCCAGCACCTTTGCCGCCAATATTCGCCATATCGGCAAAATTACTGTCAAGCTGTTCCTGGTAATCATCCCATAAGGGCAGTTGCCAGCAGCGGTCACCACAACGTTTACCGGCGGAAAGCAGATCATTAGCCAGTGGGTTGTGGTTGCTCATTAAGCCTGCTGGATGTGCCCCCAGAGCGACAATACAGGCACCCGTAAGGGTGGCAATATCAATGACAACATCAGGCTCAAATTTTTCCGCATAGGTCAATGCATCGCATAATATCAACCGGCCTTCCGCATCGGTATTCAGAATTTCAATACTCTGTCCGGACATACTGGTCACAATATCGCCGGGTTTGCTGGCGATACCGTCCGGCATATTTTCAACAGTGGGTACAATGCCGATAATATTGACTGGTAGTTGTAACTCGGCACAGGCGCTAAGCGTGCCAAATACACTGGCGGCTCCACACATATCATATTTCATTTCATCCATTGAAGCACCCGGTTTGAGACTGATGCCACCGGAATCAAAAGTAACGCCTTTGCCGACCAGAACAACAGGTTTTTGATCTTCGTCACCATTCGAATATTCCATGACAATCAGTTTTCCAGCTTCACGACTGCCCCGTGATACGGACAGCAATGCTCCCATACCCAGTTTTTCCATATCATCTTCTTCCAGTACGGTTGTTTTGAAATGATCGTGCTGCGTATCAAGTTTGTTGGCAAATTTGGCCAGATAAGTGGGGGTACATATGTTAGCAGGTAAATTGCCCATATCCTTAGCAAGATGAATACCATCTGAAATTGCCATACCCTGGCGTACAGCAATTTCGCCCTGCATTAACTGACCGCGACCGGAAACGCTAAAAATAAATTTACGTAAGGGTCGGCGAGGTTCCTGTTTCTCTGATTTCAACTGGTTAAAATGGTACAGGGCTTCATCAATAGCCGTAATGGACTGACGTATTTTCCAGTTCAGATCCCTGTCTTTGTGTCTAACTGGTATTTCTGTCAGGTAGGAGGCAATTTCCGTTGCACCACTGGCATTCAGTTTTTTTACCATAATCCGGTTTATTTTATTAAAAATATGCGTGGTGATTTCCTTTTCTTTGCCGCAACCGACAAGCAGAATACGGTCACACAAGGTATTGTCAATATTATGCAATAACAGGGTATTACCAAGGTCACCTTCCATTTCGCCCCGACGGACAAGATTGGATATATATCCATGACTTGCCTGGTCAATAATTTTTGCCGATGGTGATAATTTGCGCGAGGCATATACGGCAACCACAACACAACCGATACGCTGTTTTTCAGGATGACCACTTTTAACCGAATATTCCATGCAAGCTCCAGAATGTATAAAAAGATGAAAAAAAATTAAATGTAGAAAATTAATACATTTTCTTGAGTGTTGATTGTATTCAATTTATCCTAATGAGGGTAGTATGGGTTTGCACTAATGCGCCTACTTATTTAGTAGAATGCCGTTATTTCGACAAAATATTACATTTTTTACGCAAATTTCCGCCGTAAACACCCTGGGAAGCTTTCTTAATCATTTTATCCTGTATGAGTATTGTTCTGATTAAATGGGGTTTTACCTGATGGGAATTATTGACCGCTATATTGCACGGGAAATCATTATTTCCTGGTTAACCGTTCTTTTTGTTCTGGTCGTTATCGTTTTGAGCACAGAAGTGGTCCATTTACTTAGCTGGATTACACAGGGGTTTATTCCGGTTAGCGCTTTTCTAGCTTATCTGCTTAACAGTCTGTTCGATTTTATTATTGTACTGATACCCTTAAGTTTATTATTGGGTATTTTAATCGGATTTGGTCGTTTATATAAAGACAGTGAAATGGTTGCCATTATGTCTGCCGGAGTCGGTCCGCTACAGTGGTATCGGCCGCTAATGAGCGTGGTTATACCGGTTACTCTACTCCTGTTTGTATTAAGTCTTTATGTTAAACCTCTTATTGACCACCATCGGGAACAGATTACTGCCGGCGTTAATAGCCGGGCAAAAGTAGATTCTCTGCTAATCGGGCAGTTTAATCGTGCCGGTAAAAATGGTGCAGTGCTTTTTCTTGAATCAAAAGACAGGAAAGCCGGACAGATTAATAATGTTTTTTTTCATGAATTCCGCGATAACCAGAATCATATTGATATTGCCGCCAGTAGCAGTGGATATTTTGATAAAAAAGGACAACGTTATATGGTGATGCATAACGGTGTGCATTATGCTGGAAATCCCGGCGAAGCAAATATGACCATTATCAAATATAAAGATTACGGTATTCATATCACGAAAAAAGTGGTGATGGTGCACAATTCTGTTTCATCCAGAAGTACATGGGCAATATGGCATTCAAATGCCTTAATTGATAAGGCCGAGCTGCAATGGCGTCTGTCTCTACCTATAGCAACATTAATCGTTTCATTTATTGCATTGCCACTAAGTCGGACAAATCCACGTAGCGGGCGTTATGCGAAACTGATTCTGGCTCTGTTTTTATACCTTGTTTACTCTAATCTTATTCGTGTGTCTTATACCTGGATATCTCAGGGCAGGATATCACCATGGATAGGCACCTGGTGGGTTCATCTTCTGGCTCTGGGTTTATTGGTTGCTATTTTGAAACACAGTGGCTACCTGTATTGGAATAAACGGAAAAACAGTCATGGTGCTTGATCGCTATATTGCGCGTTCTATATTTACCGGCTCACTAATTGCTATGCTGGTTTTGTTGTCAATATTCATGCTGACTGATTTTGTCGCGCAGTTAAAACACATTGGAACAGGTGATTATAATAACTGGCGTGCGCTAGTCTATGTGCTATTGCAGTTGCCACAGCGTTTTTATGAATTATCCCCTTCAATATTATTGCTTGGTAGTATTATTTCTCTGGGCACAATGGCGGCTAATTCTGAATTAATCGTTATGCGGGCAGCCGGTGTTAGTATTTATCGGATTACCCGCTCAGTATTACAGGCTGGGTTGGTTATTGCTATTGCTGTTGCGCTGACAGGTGAATATGTCGTGCCTTATACAACAGGTATGGCAAAAACTTTGCGTGCTGAAGCGATGGATCAAAAGTTGATTGTAGGTGGTTATCATGATGTCTGGGCAAGAGACGGGAATCGTTACATAAATATAAAGCAGATAATGCCGGATCATCAACTACATCAGATAAGTATTTATGTACTGGATAGTCACCGGCATTTAAAAGCGATGATTTATGCAGATAAAGCACGTTATGAAAATAACCACTGGGTGGTTAGTGGTGTAAAACGCACTGATATCAGCCGTGCCAGAGGTACCGCCGCTCCCTTACCACAAACCCGTGTTAGCTATAGGCAGACGATGACAATGCCGGGGCTGATTCTGCCAGAGCTGTTTACCGTGCTGGAACTTGAAGCGCAGGATATGTCGGCGCAGGAGCTTTATACGTATAGCCGCTATCTTGAGGCAAACCATCTGGATGATGGAGAATATCGACTGGCCTTCTGGATAAAGATATTTACCCCGCTAACCTGTCTGGCTATGTTATTAATTTCCATGCCGCTGGTTTTTTTGACCACCCCACGTAGCGGTGGAAGCGGGCAACGAATTGTTGTGGCAATTGTTATTGGTATTGCCTTTTTTGTATTTAGCCGTACCAGCAATTACCTTGGTCTGGCTTTGGGTGTGATGCCATTTATCAGTGCTGTGTTGCCGTTAATACTGGTAATTAGTATCAGCTTTTTTTTCCTGCGACGGATTAATCACTAGAGGAATATTGATTCTAAGGTGTTTAGGATACCCCTTCCCTGTGTTATTAAAGCAGGGCAGGATGTATGATTAATCGCGCAAATCAATAAGAACCGTCTGGCTCAGCAGGCCGTGCCATGACTGTTTTTTACGAGTAAAGTTTGACCAGATAAACCCCAGCCCCAGACATAACCAGGAAAATACAGATGCAATAAAACGAATCAATGCCTGTTTCCAGCTTACACTGTTGCCATTGATATCAACCAGCCTTATCCTCCAGGTCTGCATGCCCAATGTCTGACCGCCATGCGTCCAGGACCAGCCAAAATATAGAAAACTGATGCCAATAAGACTGAATAAAAAGAAACCGTAGAGAATAGTGCCGCGTACAACTGCGTGGCCTCCATTTATTGAAGTAAAAATGGCCGAGACTATAAGCAGTGCAGAGCAAAGCAGAAAGGTATCATAAAAAATAGCAAAAAGTCGTCTGAACAGACCGACGTATTTCTGGGTAGATGTACCAGGTGTTGTCATTATTTAATGTCGCAGGGTTAGGGAACCTCTGATTAATTCATGAACTCGTATCTTGCGCCTAAAATGTCCAGCTTCTATTTGTGCCTTGAATCTGAACACGTTAGCTCGCAATCTACTTCGTTCAGAATTAATTAGAGGTTTCTTGAAATTTCTCTATGAGTATTATGCAGTATGCCGCTACACTTGAAAAGGGGGGTAGAAGTAATAAAAACTTTAGGGCGCAATCCTTCAGGGCGAAATCAATTAATAGAAGTGTCCTTTATTCTTTTCTGCTGCTCGCGTGTATTTCCACCCAGGATCGCAAAAATGTGGAAGATCGGGGTAGTCAATGCAGCTTTATCCGCGCGAAATATATCCAGACGGAATTTTGTGTGAATAAATTCGTCTCTGCTAACGACAAAGTGCTTTCTAAAAAGCCGCATAGATGTTTTTTTTAAACCGTGTTTATATTTTAAAAAGAAGGATAGTGAGCGAATATTTTTATAAAAAAACTGGTTTATGAATTAAGTTGCTTATTTCATTGAAAATAAGTGTTGAAAACCCAAAAAAAGTTTGATTAATTATAATAACGTTTTATACTTCCGAACGTAACTCACAAAAGGGGATAGCCTAATGGCTCAAACGACAAAAGTAACAAAGAAGAAAACGACTGCAAAAAAAGCAGTAAAGAAAAAAGTGGCTGTGAAAGCTTCAGCAGCAAAGAAAAAAGCTGCTGCCGCTAAAAAGAAAGCTATGACAGTAAAGAAAAATGCCGCCGCTGCAAAGAAAAATGCAATTGCTAATGCAGCCAAAAAGAAATTACATGATCGTATTGCAGCAACCGTTTCTGCATTAGCGGCAGCAAAGGCTGAAGTTGCAGCAACTAAAAAGCGTCAGGAATTACTCCTGAAAATGGCAAAACGGAAAGAAGAAGCAGTAGCTCGTTTTGTTGAAGACTGGACTAAAAAAGAAATGGCTAAAATTGAGAAAGCACTGAAACCAGTTCAGCGCCGTAAACGTAAAAAGGCATAAGAACGAATCAGGTCTTAATATATGGCGTAAATAAAGGCTACTCGGTTTCGTCGGGTAGCCTTTTTTGTTGGTTGTATGTTGTGGAATAACAATATAATCAGGTACATTGTGGCACGATTTAATGAACTCCCAGAGAATGAGCAACAACTAATCGAAGGTTTTGTCGATCATTTATGGATGGAAAATGGACTTAGCAAAAACACACTTTCTGCCTACCGAAATGATCTTGCCGGTTTTTCTCTGTGGTTATCTCATATTAACTCTGATCTTAAACGAGCCAGTGTTGAGCAAATTCAGCAGTATCTTTCGTTTTGTTTTCAGTTACAGCAGAAAAATCGTTCTATCGCACGTATGCTTTCAACACTGCGGCGTTTTTTTCGTTATTTATTACGTGAAAATATTATCCACCAGAATCCGGTACAGTTAATTCAGTCTCCCAAACCCGCGTGTTCGCTACCCGTTTTACTTAATGAACAGCAAATTGATGCTTTGCTGGAAGCACCGGATATCCACGATGATCTTGGCTTACGTGATCGGGCCATGCTGGAACTGATGTATGCCACCGGTTTGCGTGTTAGTGAACTGATTAATCTTGAGCTATCCCAGTTGTCACTGGATCCGGGTGTAATTCGTGTTATCGGTAAGGGAAATAAAGAACGCATGGTGCCAGTGGGAGAGATTGCACTGGAGTGGCTAGATGATTATCTGTGTTCGGCGCGGGTAAATTTACTACATCAGCAGGCCACGACCAATGCAATATTTGTTACCCGGCGTGGCGCTGCGATGACGCGCCAGGCATTCTGGTACAGGGTAAAGCGCCATGCCTTTGTTGCAGAGATCAGGTCGGAACAGTTATCACCACATACCCTGCGCCATGCCTTTGCCACCCATTTACTCAACCATGGGGCGGATCTGCGTGTGGTACAGATGTTACTGGGTCATAGTGATATTTCAACCACACAAATTTATACCCATGTAGCTGACCAGCGGTTACGTGATTTATATCATCAGCACCATCCGCGCGGGTAAATATTCAATATTTATCTGTTTATTAGCGGTTGAAGTTTATTGCTGTTTTTTAGGTTAATATTGTGTAGTGAGTGGAATTTACCATAGCTTCTACTGTCTCTAAAACGGTCTCTTAATAATACTGGGCATTATGTAATGAAAAAAATATCCGCGTGCTTACTTGCCGCATCGCTTGTTTCCCCCTTTTTTATGACTTCAGCAATGGCTGGGCATAATGCTCAGGGCGTTTCATCCTCTCAACAGAATCCGGGTATCGTTACGTTAAGACATTCTCTTGCTGTCCGTATGCCATCTTTAAAAGTTGATATGATCTCCGCCACGCCGATACCCGATCTGTATCAGGTTATTGTTGGTAGTCAGGTTGTTTATATGGACAAAAATGCGGAATATATGATTGATGGAGATATGATTAACCTGAAAACACGAGCTAATTATAGTGAAAAGGCAAAATCTCAGCTCCGGCTGGCAGCGATTAAGCATTTGGGCGAGAAGAACATGCTGATTTATCGCCCAAAAAAAGTTGATCATACGATTACTGTCGTAACCGATGTAAACTGCCCATACTGTCGTCGTTTGCATAGTGAGATGCCTGAATATATGAAAAATAATATAGAAGTGCGCTATATTTTTATGCCTCTAAAAGGCCCGGCTGATGTTAGAAAAACGGAAAGCATCTGGTGTTCTGCCGACCCGCGAAAGGCACTGAATATTGCTAAAGCTGGTGGTACGATAAAAGAAAAGAGCTGTGCTGATGCACTTTCACTGAGCAAACAGATGGCAACAGCAAGAAAACTGGGCGTACGTGGGACACCGTCCATCATTCTTGAAGATGGCGAAATGTTACCGGGCTATGTACCCGTCGACAAACTAGTTGCGGTATTAAACAGACACGGTGCTCATTCGAATTGATCGATATAGACGGGTTGTTATAAATCATGATTGTTATAGACGGACGTGATCGCCATAAAGCAGAAATACAGCAGTGAGTAACGCAGTATGAGTAACGCAGTATGAGTAAATATGATGCCTCATCCATTGAGGTATTAACCGGGCTTGAACCGGTACAGAAACGTCCGGGTATGTACACAGAAACCACCCGCCCAAATCACCTTGCCCAGGAAGTGATTGATAACAGTGTGGATGAAGCCATCGTTGGTTTCGCCAGCAGAATTGAGGTGGTTTTATATAAAGATAATTCCATTAGCGTAACGGATAATGGTCGCGGTATGCCTGTGGATATTCATCCCGAAGAAGGGGTTTCCGGGGTGGAAGTTATTCTTACCCGACTGCATGCCGGTGGTAAATTTTCGGGTAAAAACTATCAGTTTTCCGGTGGCCTGCACGGGGTAGGTGTATCGGTGGTTAATGCCCTGTCGTCACGGCTGGAAGTGGAAGTACGTCGCGATGGCAATATGCACGCCATGGCATTTGAACACGGTGCGAGCGTCAGCAAGTTACAAAAAACCGGCAAGGTAGGAAAGCGTAATACCGGGACTCGTATTCATTTCTGGCCGGAGAAAAAATATTTTGACTCGGCCGTCTTTTCTATTCTACGGTTAAAACATGTATTGCGTGCCAAGGCAGTGCTGTGCCCCGGCTTACAGGTTAGCTTTCTCGAAGAAAAGACAGGGGAAAAACAAAGCTGGCTATATGAAGGCGGGCTGGCCGATTACCTGGGTGAAAATCTGTTCGATAAAGAAACCCTGCCGCAGGAGCCATTTGTCGGCAGTTTGTCGGCTAATACCGAAGCCGTTGACTGGGCCTTAACCTGGTTGCCGCAGGCAGGCGAGTTAATTACCGAATCATATGTAAACCTGATCCCTACCATTCAGGGCGGTACCCATGTAAACGGTTTGCGTAGTGGTCTTACCGAAGCGTTACGTGAGTTTTGTGAAATTAGAAGCCTGTTGCCACGTGGGGTAAAACTCAGCCCGGAAGATGTCTGGGACGGGGTATGTTATGTGCTATCGGTAAAACTGGCTAACCCTCAATTTTCCGGACAGACCAAAGAGCGTCTGTCATCACGTGAATGCTCTGCATTTGTTTTAGGTGTGGTTAAGGATGCCTTCAGCCTGTGGTTGAATCAGCATCTCGAAGCCGGTGAAGCGATTGCTATGCTGGCAATTGATAATGCCCAGAAGCGTCTGCGCGCCGGTAAAAAAGTGATCAGGAAGAGAGTTGCCAGCGGCCCGGCGCTACCTGGCAAGCTGGCCGACTGTTCCTCACAGGATGCAGCTCACAGTGAGCTTTTTCTGGTAGAAGGGGATTCGGCGGGCGGTTCGGCAAAACAGGCGCGCAACAGAGAGTTTCAGGCTATCATGCCTTTGCGCGGAAAAATATTAAATACCTGGGAAGTCGAGCACGATCAGGTGCTGGCTTCGCAGGAGGTACATGATATTTCAGTTGCTATCGGGGTGGAACCGGGGGTGTCGGATATCAAGGGTTTACGCTACGGAAAAATCTGTATTCTGGCCGATGCGGATTCTGATGGTTATCATATTGCGACTTTATTATGTGCCCTGTTTCTACGCCATTTTTATCCTCTGGTCGCGCACGGGCACATTTATGTTGCGATGCCACCGCTGTACCGTATTGATGTGGGTAAAGACGTATTTTATGCACTGGATGAAGCAGAAAAACAGGGTGTTCTGGACAGGATTGAAGCAGAAAAGATTCGTGGTAAAATTGCCGTGACCCGATTTAAGGGACTGGGTGAAATGAACCCGATGCAATTGCGGGTAACCACGCTGGCACCGGATACCCGCCGTCTGGTTCGCCTTACGCTGGATGCGGAGAATAACGGTAGCAGAATGCTGGATATGTTACTGGCGAAAAAACGTGCGGCGGACAGAAAAGCATGGCTGGAGCAGAAAGGGGCGTTGGCAGTCGTATAAATATTGGCGCCGTAGATGTTTTCATGACTTATTCAGAAATTTCTTAGAGGTTCTGTTAAGAACCCGGCAGACTCCCTGACTTTTTTCCTTTGTAATAATTATATTAACCCGTCAGGTTCCCTGATTTGTGTCAATAATCTGTAGGAAATAAAGAATGGTATCCGTTAATAATTTAACGAAATACGCTAAAAAAAACAGAGGAAATATTCGCTGGTTAGGTCTGGGGTTATTAGTTCTATACCTGTTGCTTTATGTGTTACCGCTTGGTAATCGCCAGCTGGCTATTCCCGATGAAACTCGTTATGCGGAAATACCCCGTGAAATGCTGATATCCGGCGACTGGGTTACGCCGCGGCTTGATGGGTTGCGTTATTTTGAGAAAACGCCATTGGGTTACTGGTTAAATGCAGCTTCTATCTCGGTACTTGGAGAAAATTCTTTTGCTGCGCGATTGCCGAGTGCACTTGCTGCGGGGTTAACTATCCTGCTGGTATTTCTGTTTTCCTTAAAAATTTTCCCCGGCAGACGTATTGCCGTACTTGCCGCTTTTATTCAGATGACATTTCTGGGGGTATATGTTTTAGGCACTTTTAGCGTACTGGATAATTTTTTAACCCTGTTTTTAAGCGCAGGTATTATGTCGTATTATCTGGCAGTAAAAGAATCCGATAACAAGTTAGCGTGGGGCTATTATATTGCCGCAGGGTTATCACTAGGGCTGGCTTTTCTAACTAAAGGTTTTCTCGCTATGGTGATTCCTTTTATTGTGCTTGCGCCCTGGTTGATCTGGCACAGACACTGGCGAGCGTTACTGGTAAAAGGTTGGGTTGTGCTGTTAATTGCTGTACTGGTTGCGTTACCCTGGGCAATTCTTATTCAGCTTCGAGAGAGTGATTTCTGGCATTATTTTTTCTGGATTGAGCATGTCAAACGATTTATAGGTGTGAATGCACAACATAAGGCTCCATTCTATTATTTTCTGGTTATATTTCCAGTTCTGGCGTTTCCATGGTTCTCACTGGTGCCTGCTGCCATTACCGGATTACGCAATTCGACACATAAAAGTGAAACGCTACGATTTCTATGGCTATGGTTACTTTTACCCCTGATATTTTTCTCGACATCCAATGGCAAACTGGTGACGTATGTATTGCCGTGTTTTCCACCGCTGGCAATACTTGTTGCAATGGGTCTGGAAAACTATTTATGTACTAAAAATAATCGCCTGTTCAATTTCGGTCTGATATTTAATAGCCTGGTTTTATTATTGCTATTAGGTTTATTGATCAGCCAGATGTTTAATATTGGTTTTTCTATTTATCAACAAAATGAAAGACCGCAACTGATTATGAGTATGGTTGCCCTGTTAACCGGACTGGCAGGTGGTTGGTGGGCATTAAAATCAACCCGGTCTGGTATTAAGTTGACAATGAATTTATTAATTCTTATACCTTTTGTTGTGCTGATACAGTTTGCTATACCAGACCAGCTAAAGGAAAGTAAAATGCCGGGCGAACTTTTCACTGAAGTTCAGCATAAAATAAATTCCAGCACGTTGGTCGTAGCCGATGGCGCGATACTTCGAGCCGTTAGCTGGTATCTGAAAAGAGATGATGTCTACCTGTTAAATTCAGATGAAGTGTCATACGGGCTTAGTTATCCTGATGCCGCAGGTCGCCTGCTTGATCCAAAAGCATTTGCTGCATTATTAGCTAATAAACAGCACCGATCGGTCGCTGTATTTTGTATTGCTGGTTGTCCCAAAGCGATCAGGGCAAGTTTTCCTGTCACCAGTCAACGTTATAGTTATGGAAAATTTTCTATGTGGCTTATTACTAAGAAGAACGGTGATTAGACTAATCTTAATCTCTTTTGGGTTAATTTTTCACGACTTGATGCGGGGGTATTTATTTTTTTATTGTGATAATCCATTGTTCTATGGATGGGCTATACCAGGATAGACAGGCCACAGCAGGCAATGTTTTTTTTTCAGTTTTTCCTCGTACCACGCTACCACAGCATGGAAAGATTAACACCTGCGCCATTATTTTCCACATAAGGCATCATGGTTATATTTTTATACGCCGTTGTAAAATAATAGCTGCTGAGTGTGCCAATAGCAGCACCCGCTAACACATCAACGGTATAGTGCTGTTTTGCTTTTACCCTGCTATAACCAACATATGTTGCGGCGGCATAAGCGGGCAGTCCGTATTTCCAGCCATAGCGTTGCTCTATAAATGCAGCCCCCTGAAATGCAGCAGAGGTATGGCCGGAAGGAAAAGAATCCTCACCACTGCCATTGGGACGTTGTTTGTTTACGGTAAGCTTCAATCCCTGGGTAATGGCAACGGTTGTTAGAAATGATTTATAAAACTGATTTCTTCCCTGTGTATCTTTCATATAAAAAGTGGCACCATAACCCGTTAGTGGAATAAGAATCTGTAGAATATC
>CAYXNL010000042.1:15359-20771 GCA_964466455.1 uncultured Thiotrichaceae bacterium | reverse complement strand
TTTATGCTGGAAACACGCTCAGCGTTCAGGCTCATTTTATATTGGACAAGGCTCATACGATACAGGCTCAATCTGTCTATGAAAAACGCGCGTGCTCTCCTGTTATTAATGAACCGGATGAAAAGGATACTTATTGATATAAAAAACACAGAATAAAGGTAGACGCTGCCAGCTAATGCGGGAACCGAAATACGATACTCCTGTCCAACCGCAATCCAGTATACAACTACCCCATTCGGAAAAATCGTATGAAAAAAATAATTCCAATTCTACTTTTTAGCATGTTACCTATGGTTGCAATGGCAGGTAGCGGGCATGTAATGGAAGGTCATGAACATAGCTCTCACAGCATGAACATGATGAAAAATGAGCATCATGATGCCGATATAGGTCGGCCGGGGAACCCGAAAAAAGTTGATCGTACCATCCACATAACCATGCATGATACTATGCGATTTACACCGGATCATCTCACCATAAAAAAAGGAGAAACTATACGTTTCGCGGTACATAATGCGGGTAAAATCCGACACGAAATGGTGATTGGCACCATGGCTGAGTTAAAAGAACATGAGGCAATGATGCAGGCTAATCCAACAATGCGCCATGTTGAACCGAACATGGTCTCACTCGCTCCAGGTAAACGTGGCGACATTATCTGGCAGTTTGATAAGCTTGGCGCATTCAATTTCGCCTGCCTGAGACCAGGGCATCTCGAAGCAGGAATGAAAGGTGAAATTAAAGTTATAAAGTAACTGTCACCTGTGTTGCATACATAAAGGTATAACCAGGCTAACCTGTATCGGGTGCAAGTTTATATTGCGTAAAAGGAATATTTAACTCATGATAACAGACACCGCAACCCCTACCAGACATAAAAGCAGCCTTCTGCGTTATCACCTTATTGATGAGATTACCCTTCTTATTCTACTGGGTTGCACATATATCGGCGTTGCCTATACGGACATTTCCCCTGCACAAAGCCACCGTTACTGGTTAATGATGGTTCCGGTATTTTTTATTGCCAGTCTGGCAACCGAGTGGCAACATGTACGCTCAGGTAAATACCCATGGAAAACGGTTATCTGGAACCATACACTACAATGGCTGGCCGTACTGGCCGCAGTACAAATGGTTTTTTCAATTCAGCAAACAGGCCGCCTTAACAATGAAGCAACCGGTCTGATCCTGCTACTGCTGTTTGCATTAATCACTTTTATCACGGGCATCCGGATGGGATGGTTATTTCGTCTGGCAGGCGTGTTTCTCGCCATCAGCCTTTTACTGCTGGCTTATCTGGAACGTTATTTGTGGTTACTGATTATTATCGGTGTCCTGCTACTGGTTATCCATCATTTTCTTTTACGCTATATACGACAGAAAATTAACAATGAAAAAAAATAATTTTTCACTAGGCAATAATAAGCCTGATATTGAGATTAATAAAACCACTCAACACAAATTTTGGCAGCGCCCGGACTTTAACCTGATAGTATATCTTGTCTTAATGACATTATCCTTTTATCTGTGGCAGGGATATACCAGTGAACAGACTAAAGAAATTCCCTACAGTGAATTTCTGCAACATCTGGATAAAAGAGAAATAAAAACAGCGGTTATTACCAACGATTATATTACCGGAACCTTAACCACGCCCAACACAGAAACCAGTAAACCACAGCAGTTTATTACCATACCACTGAAAAATACCGAATTCGCACAGACACTGGAGAAACATGGTGTTAAATATAGCGTACGCCACAGTAGCCACTGGCTGAGTAACTTCCTTACTAACTGGGTATTACCTTTTGGACTACTATTCCTGTTGTGGGGCTGGATGGCAAAACGTATGGGGAATATGGGACAGGGCTTCCTTAATATCGGCAATAAAGTGCATATCCACCCTGATAGTCTGCCAAAAATTACCTTTGATGACGTTGCCGGTGTGGAAGAGGCTAAAATGGAACTCAAGGAGAGCATTGACTTCCTGAAAGATCCGATCCAGATTCAACGTCTTGGCGGTCACATGCCTAAAGGGGTATTACTGGTTGGTCAACCAGGCACCGGAAAAACCCTGCTTGCGCGTGCTGTTGCTGGTGAAGCGGGGGTACCTTTTTTTAATATCAGTGGTTCAGAATTTATCGAAATGTTTGTTGGTGTCGGTGCCGCACGGGTGCGTGAAATGTTTGAAAAGGCACGTGAAAAAGCACCCTGTATCATTTTTATTGATGAACTCGATGCCATTGGACGGGCACGTGGTGCTGGACCGGCAATGGGAGGCCACGACGAACGTGAACAGACACTGAATCAGCTACTAACCGAGATGGATGGTTTTGACCCGTCAACCGGGGTGGTAGTGATGGCTGCAACAAACCGCCCCGAAATTCTTGACAAGGCTTTACTGCGCGCTGGCAGGTTCGACCGTCAGATTATTGTGGACAAACCCGACCTTAAGTCTCGCCACGAAATTCTGCAATTACATGCCAGACAGCTTACTATGGCAGATGACGTGGATTTGCTGGTTGTTGCCCAGCGCACCCCAGGATTTGTTGGTGCCGACCTGGCGAATATTACCAATGAAGCCGCTATTCGCGCTGTTAGGGAAAAACATAATTCTGTTACCATGAAAGATTTTGAAGGTGCGATTGACCGGGTTATTGCCGGCCCGGAAAAACGTCACCGGGTACTCAATGCAGAAGAAAAACGTCGTGTGGCTTTTCATGAATCAGGCCATACACTTGTGGCTGAAACAGTACCGACAGCTGAACCAGTGCATAAAGTTTCCATTATTCCACGTGGTGTCGCCGCACTGGGATATACTCTACAGTTACCCGTCGAGGAAAAATTTCTCACCACAGAAAATGAATACCGCGATCAGCTTGCTATTCTGCTCGGCGGTCGCGTAGCGGAAGAAATTATTTTCAAAGACATTTCCAGTGGCGCACAAAATGATCTGGAGCGAGCATCGGATATTGCACGGGCGATGGTGTCACAACTGGGCATGAGTAAAAAACTTGGCCCCCTGACCTATGGTAAACGGGAAACATTACAGTACCTCGGCATCCAGGAGCATGAAGAACGTAACTACAGTGAAGCGACTGCTCAGCTAATTGACAAAGAGGCTAAAGACCTCGTTGAAGAAGCCCACAAACGAGCAACCGATATTCTAATCGGTCAACAGCACATCCTGAATGCACTCGCCGCCGTCCTGGAACAGAAGGAAGTTATCAATGGTGATGAAGTAAAACGGATTATTGAACAACACAAAACCGACCAACAATAAAAGAAGCCTACTGGAGCATATTATGAAAAAGCACATTAATGATCCGCTTGATATTCTCGGAAATGCTTATGAAAACATGTATGAAGATACAGTAAAAGAATTTCATCAAGCTGAAGAGAAAACAGCCCCGGCTCTATATAAATTTATCGACAAAGCCAAACGGAAAGTCATTGAAGCAGAAAAAATTACACAGCAGGATGCAGATAAACTTGCTGAATACCTACAACGTGATCTTACCGATTCTATCAGTTATCTGTCACAGACAGGAAAAGAACTCAAAGACTGGTTAGGGTTTGAAACCACTTTTCTGGAAACAGAATTAGTTGATTACCTGCTGGATGCTGCTGATCCTACCACTGTTGAACTGACAAAACTCAAACTTGAATCTATGCCCAGCCCTGTTTATCATACTGGGGAAATAACCGGTCCAGGCACACTGGTCTGTGATCACTGTGGTGAAAAACTACACTTTTACAGGGCGGGGAAAATCCCCCCCTGTCCAAAATGTAAAAAGACAGAATTTTACCGACAAATAGATATGTAAAAATACTTTTCACTGCATCAACGGCACGCTTCTTTACAATTCAAATACCTGATGCAACACAGGCATTTCAATCTGTGTATTTTTTAATTTCTTCGCAAAGGACTGCATACTTTTCTCTTCACCATGTACCAGAAAAGTTCTTTGCGGCGTACCCGTAAGCTGATGCCAGGACAGCAGCTCTGCCTGATCAGCATGGGCTGAGAATCCACCAATGGTATAGATACTGGCACGAACCGGAATTTCTTCGCCGAATATTTTTACCTGTCTGGCTCCATCAACAATACGCCGTGCCAACGTTCCCTGCGCTGCATAACCGACAAAAACCACACTACATTTATTCCGCCATAAATTATATTTCAAGTGGTGTCGTACCCGTCCTCCAGTACACATGCCGGAACCGGCCATAATTAACGCACCACCATCCACTTTATTAATTGACATGGATTCTGCTGTTTCACGGGTAAAATGCAATCCTGGTAAATCAAATACATCCCCACCATGATGAGAAATCTTTAATGTTTCCGTGTTATAACACTCAGGGTGACGTTCAAAGATCTGTGTTGCAGAAATAGCCATGGGCGAATCAAGAAACACATTGGTATAATGCTCAAGGCGGTTGCTTTCCACTCCCTGGCGTAGGTAATATAAGATTTCCTGCGCACGTTCCAGCGCAAAGGTGGGAATAATAACGTTCCCCCCACGACCAATGGTGATGTTAATGGCATCATATAGTTCATCTATCGACGGTGCTAACTGTTTATGCAGTCGGTCACCATAGGTGGTTTCCATCACCACCGTATCAACTTCCGGTGGTGATGTCGGGTTACGTAAAATCGCCCGTCCGCTGTAACCCAGGTCACCAGAAAACAGTAATCGGTGTTGACGCCCCTTTTCCTCAAGCTCCAGCAATATACTGGCAGAACCAAGAATATGTCCGGCATTTATAAAGGTAGCCCGAACACCTTTTGTCAGTTCAATAGCCTCATCATAATGTACCCGACGACCAATAAACTCCAGACTATTGAGAGCATCTAACGTTGTGTAAAGCGGTTCTGTATTTTTTGCCTTATGACCACGGCGCTGTGCCTTGCGTAACTGATAGCGAGCTTCTTCTTCCTGCAACCCGGCTGAATCGAGCATGACCAGCCGCGCCAGCTCAACAGTTGCGGCAGTGGTAATAATTTCACCTTTAAAACCCCGCTTAACCAGCAAAGGGATACGCCCGCAATGATCCAGATGCGCATGAGTCAGTAACAAATAATCAATCTCGGACGCTTCAAAACCAAATGCATCTGCGTTTTCTTCCGTTAGCTCACGTCCACCCTGATACAACCCACAGTCAATTAATATTTTTTTACCCGCACATTCAACCAGATGACAGGAACCGGTCACATTCCGGTCAGCGCCGTGAAAGGATATTCTCATGCTTTCTCCTCAGCAAACATCGTATTTTGGTAACAAATATTACTGAAACCTGTTGTATCAGTATCTTAAGGTAATTTTTATTACGCTGAATTTAGTCAATCCTGAATTCAGGTTTTACAGTTTACAGACAGCACATGATATTTCTGCAACCTGCGTGACA
>CAYXNL010000042.1:0-15259 GCA_964466455.1 uncultured Thiotrichaceae bacterium | reverse complement strand
ATTCAGGTTTTACAGTTTACAGACAGCACATGATATTTCTGCAACCTGCGTGACAGAATGCTCTGTTTTATCTGCTCACTTTATACTGTCACACAGGTTGCAGATATTTCTTTCCCATCACATAAAATAATCATGTCTATTTCCTGAACGAATTAGAATCTCCCTGATACAAACCGGAGTGATACCATGCAATACCTGACAGAGCTGGAAACCACCATTAGCGATATGATACAGAAAGGACGTGGCATTCTCGCGGCAGATGAAAGCAACCCCACTATGGCCAAACGTTTTGATGCTATTGATGTCGCTTCCACAGAACAAACCCGTCGAGCATGGCGTCGCCTGCTCATTACTACTCCACATCTGGGTGATTACATCAGCGCGATTATTCTGTTTGAAGAAACCCTGGGACCAACAACGGAAGATAGCACACCAGTTCCACGGGTCGCCTGGACACAGAAAATCGTGCCTGGTATTAAAGTGGACAAGGGGAAAATTCCGCTGGCCTTATCCCCCGGCGACCTGATTACCCAGGGACTGGATGGACTGGAAGACCGGATCAGAACCTATAAACAGCAGGGCGCACGTTTCGCCAAATGGCGTGAGGTTTTCGCGATTGGTCGGCACGTTCCCACAAAAAACGGTATCGAAGCTAATGCGGAAATGCTGGCACGTTATGCCGCCGTATGTCAGGCGGGAGGACTGGTACCCATTATTGAACCAGAGGTTTTAATGGATGGCAGCCATGACATCGACCGACATAGCGAAGTTACCGAAGCGGTACAACATGCGGTATTTCGTGCGCTTAACCGTTACCACGTTATCCCTGAATTAATGATTCTGAAGCCCAATATGGTGTTACCCGGTAAGGACTGTCGGCAGGCGGATGCTGACGAAGTGGCGACAGCAACCCTGAAAGTATTAAAGCGGACAGCTCCCGCGGCTATACCCGGCATTAATTTCCTATCTGGAGGACAGGCTCCCGAAGAAGCCACACGCAATCTAAATGCAATCAATCAGCAATACAGTAATGCCCCGTGGAATCTAAGCATATCTTATGGTCGCGCCCTACAACAAACAGCATTGCACTCATGGCTGGGCAAAACTGAAAACATCGCCGCGGCACAACAGGCGTTACTTAAACGCGCATACCTGAATCATCTGGCTATGCTGGGTGAGTATAAGACAGAAATGGAAGCTGACTGACCCTGGCTATTAGTTATCAACTACTTCAATCAAACGCCTGGTCATATATAAACGCATATCCGCTTCTTCTGTTATGGTATGAAAAAGGTGATGCGGGCTGGTGGATATTTCAATAATCGAGTCCAGGTCGTCACGTTTTTCCCGGTAAAAATCCAGCAGCCGACAGTCGAATACATGCAGTGCATTACTCAACGGGTCTTTTATCTGACGTTTACGAATAGTTTCCATCCCTTCTTCAAAGATATTACCCAGACACATATGCACCGCTGAGAACAGGGTAGCCCAACCGTTAAACCAGAACATTAAATCCTTATCGAAGGCTTCACCGCCAGTACCTTTGCCCGCCAGCATCTGTTGCAATAAATCACGTTCATTAACAGCTTCATGTAAGCCCATCATGCTGGCACGACCATACGCGTCAATAGTAGAACTGGTAAACAGTAAAGGAACATTCGGGTACTTTGTCAGCACAAAGGTTGCATCTTTAATCAATGCAGCCGGGTTATCGGGAGTAACCGGATTACGCTTCAGGCGTGATGATGGTGCCGTGGATATAATCTGGACCTGATGACCACGATGTCCCAGTTCTCTGGTAAGCCGGGCAAATACTCCTTTTTCAAACAATGCCATAGAAAAATTTAAATGAGTCTGTTTATGCAACAGGCACAACTGTATTTCATCAGCAAATTTTGGTACCGCTTCTACAATATTGGCAATTTTAGTTACCGGTATGCGTTCAGCTAAATGGCCGTTGCGATCCACCACAACTTCCTGATGAAATTCATCAAAGCTGATCTGTAACATTACTTTGGCGGCGGGCCAGATAACTGAACGCCGACGAATCGCTGCCGCCATTTTACCCAGCACAGCCTGGGTAACCTTGCGACTATCAGCAAAATCACCATTGAGTAAGATAGCAAAAGTGGTTACATTTTGCATACTGGTGATGGCATGGTAAAAATACTCAAGGTGCTTTGTTAAATCCCCGCCAGTAAATAGTACGGAAGTGGTTAACGCATTGACCATCTGAAATAACTGCGCCGGGTCTTCGGTGTTTTTCATTAACGGACGGAAGATAAACATACAGTGACGGCAGGTTTGCGGACATCCCATAGCCGGAATAATACCGAGTTTGGTAAATGGACCTAACGGCTCAGTATCAGCTAATTGATCAACCAGTGCCAGCCGTTCTCTGTCTTCATCGGCAAGCATATTTGCGTAACGCTCTTTTTCCTGCCTGGCCAGGTCTTTATAACCAGCCGTATAAGTTTTATCAAACAGGTGCATCGATATCCATACCGATTCAATATATTCAGCCAGTTTTTTTACATCGCTTTTTTGTTCAAGCAGTTGCAATAGCTGCTGCTGTTGCCGCTGTGCCTGTCCGTTATAGTTACGCCAGTATTGTATATACGAACTAATAAATACGCAGGCACTGTTGCTTTGCAGCAGCATATCCATCAGGAAAGCCTGCTTTCCCCTGCCAAATGGCGCTAACACTTTCTGCTGAAAAGTTTCAGGAATAGTGTGCTGCAACCAGTACCAGACATAAATATAGCTCATCAGAAAACTAAGATTTTCTGCGTTATCCCGCCCGGTGGATCGCCTTTGCAACAGGGTTAACATTTCACCACCTGTCAGACGATTAACTTCCATTTTAAATCGCTGCCGTTGAGAAGCCAGATATGCCTGCGCGACATCCTGCTGCGCGGCATCACTCAAATTGATTTTGCTGGATGGTCGACCAGACTGGACGGTAACATTGATACGGGTATTCATAATGGGGCAAGGCTCACCTGATAACAATAATATAACATGGTCAAAATAAATCGCTGTATAATGTCCGAGTCGTAAAAATACTTTCAACGGAAGATGGTTTATGAAACAACTAATTCCTTTTTTTTGCCTGTTATTTCTTTCACTTCCCGCTACCGCCGGGAATATCCCTGAAAAAAACTGGGGCATAGCTATTGGCTATCGTATCGCCAGAATCCCCTATCCATCCAACGACAAACAGGTTTCCGACGTTATTCCGTTGTTATTTTATGATGGTGATACCTTTTTTATCCATGGACTGTCTGGTGGTATCAAGTTATACAATAAAAAACAATGGCAGTTCAGCCTGCTCGGTCGTTACCGATACTTTGACATTCCCGCCGCATACCAGAATCAGGTACGCGGTGACGGGCTTGATGTTGGCGGCCAGCTCAAATACCGCGTTAACGATAAGCTGGAAGCCAATGCCGAAATTATGTCAGATAATGAAGGACGTTTTTATACCGCCCTGAATACACGTTACCATGTTGACTCAGGGTCACTGGAATTCGTTCCTTACGCGACCCTGCGTCTGAAATCTGCTGATTTTAATAACCGTTATTTTGGCCTTGACGGATTTCACAATCCAGATAATCCTTCACAAATATTTAAGAATAAAATCGGTACTGGTCTTGACCTGACACTTGGCAGTGAACTACGTTACCATGTTATCAGTAATTTGTATCTCATCGGTCGTGCGCAACTTACCACCTTGCTGGATAACAGCACCCGTAACGCCGCCTCTATTGACCGCAATACTTTTGGTGAGGTTTATCTGGGTGTTGCCTTCTTTAATGATAAAACCTGGAAAAAGACATCTTCTCTTAAAGCAAAACCTTACATTCGTATTGCTCATGGCTGGGCCAGCCCCAGTAGCATTGGCGAGATCATTAAATTTCAGTCTGAACCAGATGCTCAAAACAACCAGTTTAACTCCATTTTTTATGGCTACCCCATTGCCGATAGTCTGTTTGGTATCAATGCCTTTGATATCTACATCACCACCGGTTTTGTTTATCACCAGCATGCTGGTGCTTACAAACAGGTACTTAGTCCGGGGGAAGGCATTAACTCTGCCGATTTAAAATATCTATCGGAGAATGCCTGTGATGGGGTTAATCCATGCACCATTACCTATGAACGACAACCGACAACCGAATACGACATTGCTATGAAGGCCTATTACAACCTGTACTGGCCGGTTCACTGGCGGGTTGGTCTTGCAGAAGGATTGTCCTATGTCTCCACTGTAACCAATATAGAGCAGCGTGAAATGGATCAGAAAGGTTATCGAGCCAGCAAACTGGTAAATTTTCTCGACTTTACACTGGATCTCAGTCTGGGTGATACCTTCGGCGTTAAATCCATCGACGATCTGTACTTCGGCATTGGCGTCCACCATCGGTCATCTATTTTTGAAAGCTCATCCGCCTTCGGCCGAATAAAGGGTGGTAGTAACTATATTTCTACTTATTTGCAGTATCATTTTTAATTCAACCCGCAGATTTTGTAATGCCGAATAATGTCAATGAGTTTTCCCTTTTTGAAGAGATATGGCATGCTATCTCACATGGATTCGGTCTGCTTATCAGTACGTTTGGCTTCGGTGTACTGGTAACCCTGTCAGCGATCAGCGATGACGTCACAAAAGTATTATGCAGTATTGTGTTCGGAATCGGACTAATCACCATGTATGGTGCGTCTACGCTTTACCATGCTATCCCGCAATATAAGGCGAAATCTTTTTTACAGGTAGTTGACCACGCTTCCATTTATATCCTTATTGCCAGTACTTATACCCCGGTAACACTCATTTCGGTTCAGGGGGTGTTTGGCTGGATATTATTCAGTATTATCTGGGGTGCGGCGGCACTCGGAATATTTTTAAAATTCGCCTATCCCGGTCGTTTTGAAGTCTTCTCACTCATTCTTTATGCGGTGATGGGCTGGCTTATTGTCTTTGCCTGGCATCCAATGGTTATTCACTCAGGATGGTTGCCAATGATATTTCTATTTGTTGGTGGCATAATCTACACATTGGGTATCTTTTTTTATGCCAGGGAATCAATGAAACTTAATCATGCTGTCTGGCACCTGTTTGTGCTCGGTGGAAGCATTTTTCATTATTTCACCGTTTTTTTGCTTATAAAATCCTGACGCAGAGCCGACCTATTAACATCACCCATCGATATACCGCCAAAGTATAATCTTTATCCTTTTTGTTGCTGCCTTTTTATTTTTTTCAGTGCGTTAGGATAACGATTTTCCAGATGTATCAGCTCCTCCTCCAGTTTTTCATCCCAGATATTCTCTCGTACTTTAAGCGCCTGTAAAAAACTAACCCGTCGCTCTACAAAATAAAAATACAGCATAGCGCTCACACTGGCCGCATACAGACACCATAATGCAGTAAAGGCGTAATGATTGATAAAATAAACAGCCGTTAATCCAATCAGATTAAGCCAACCGAAGATCTGGATAGAGATACTACTGCTAAACACCAGCGAACCACAGGTAGTCAAAATATATAACGCAGCAACCCAACCTTTTGCTGTCCAGGGATTAACATAAACCAGTGCATGACCTTTAATATAAACCGACGTTGGTACCTCAACAAGCCCCCACATCGTATAGATCGTCAGCAAGGCACCCAGAATTGCCAGTAACCCCAGTATTTTCTTTCGTATGCTATCTTCCGGCTCAATCAGCCAGACGGCCAGTGGTATCAGAAGCTGTAATAACCCCTGCGCATAAAATATAAAAATACTTTCTGCCAGATGGAGCATGTTTACCGCAATTAGATGATGCATTCCCAACCAGACAAAACCTTGTGTAAATTGATGCAACGCAAATAACAAGGGCAGTGCAGCCAGCATAATTTCTTTACGTTGACTGGCCTTCATCAGAGTCAGAATACCGACAACTCCAATCGCACCGGCAAAGGTAAAATTCAACACAGCAAAGAACATATTTGCTCCCTCTTAATTATTATTTTCTTTGGGACAGACATACTAACAGAGTGAATAAAAGAAGCCCCTGATTCTATCGAATGATAACAGAGAAAAACCAGTTATACACATCCATCGTTTCTCGCTGGAGACTACACTATCTTTAAACAGAAAAATCGAACAATAAACCACAATACCCAGGGAAACTCTAATTACTAACAGGATGGATGAAAAGAATACTTATTGTTAAAGACCGTCAGCCGCAGGAATGCGGGTGTCGAGCTTACATGGAAGTATTTACAGCGTGTCTTAAACAATAAGTATCCGTTTCAGTAATAAGTGCCTCCTTAGCATGCAGGATACTTTCGTTCTATGTAAGATGTATTTCGCCGGACGGTTACAACAAAACCATTCAACCATGCGATGATGAGCCAGCCGTCAAACCAGCACAGCGACATAATCTAAACCATAGGAGCGATACTTATGTTACACCTGCATCATAGCAATCAGCTTGAAAAACTCATGCTAGCGTTGCGAGGCTCCTATGGTGAAGATAAGCGCCACCCATTTACATCTTACACAATTATCTGTGAGACAAATTCGTTGGCTCGATGGATAAAACTCCAGTTCTGTAACCATGATGGTATCGCCAGCCTGATTGAAACTAAGCTACCAGCGACCTGGCTCTGGGAGCAAACTCGCAAAACACTTGAAATCCCCCCTGGAGATGACCCACACACACGCGAAATTTTGCAGTGGCAACTTCATAGTGCGCTTGGCGACAGCGATTTGCTGACGTACGCAACTGATAGTGGCACCGTCACCGCCTACCTTGAACAGGACACCAACGGCCTCAAACGCTGGCAACTTGCAGGACACCTGGCTGATTATTTTGATCGTTATCAATATTATCGCCCTGAAATGATTACCGAATGGAGCCAGGGTAGAGATAATCAATGGCAGGCAGCACTGTGGCGAAAAATAGTTGGAGACAGCACTGATCATCGTGTTGCACTTATGCGCTCTTTTCTTGAGCAACTGCAAGGGGATAGCAAACCACTGGCGCTACCACCACGGATTGACCTGTTCTCCATCCACAATCTACCGCCACTGTTACTTGAAGCCTATATAAGTATCGCCAGACACATCCCGGTACATATATGGCAGCTAGCCCCAACACCCGAATACTGGGCAGACCTGGTATCCACCAAACAAAAAGCAAAAAAACAAATCACACAAAAAGAAAGCACCAACCTATATGAAGAGGGCAACCCCTTGCTAATGCAGTGGGGAAAACAGGGCCAGTCTTTTCAGGACCTGCTTATTTCAGCAACACTCGATAACACAGAATACAGCGATAATTTTATCGAACCTTTGGGACAAACGCTGCTGGAACAAGTACAGCGAGATATTTATCAGGCTACTATACCGAATGAAAAAGAAGAAGAGATTCAGGATGCCAATAATGACCATTCCCTCGAAATTCATATATGCCATAGTGCCATGCGTGAGTGTCAGGTTTTACGCGACAATCTACTGCGTCACCTGCAAGACTGTCCCTCACTAAACCCGGAAGATATTATTGTACTGGTACCAGAAATCAGCCAGTACGCGCCATACATCAGAGCTGTCTTCGGCCAGAGCAACCCTCGATTACCGTTTAACCTGAACGATACAACAGTCGCGGACGAACACCCACTAACACTGACATTCCTCGAATTACTTGACCTTGCAACAAGCAGATTTAGCCGTGCACAAATACTTGATCTCGCACGTCTGCCAGAAGTCATGCAAAAATTTCAGCTAGACGACGAAGATATTACTTTTCTGGAAGAAACTTTCGACACGCTCAAGGTTTATTGGGGTTTTAGTGGCAAAGATAAAGCAGATCGCCTGAAGTTACCTGCCATCGATAAAAACACCTGGAACCAGGCATTTCAACGACTTATGACAGGTTATGCGCGGGGCAATGCACAACTATGGAACTCCATTGCGCCTCTGCCCCTTCACAGTAGCCGGAAAGCTGAGTCAATTGCACGCTTTTATCAGCTTTTGAACACTTTACATGAACAATCTCTATCACTACATCATCTGCACAGTAACAATAGACAACAAAGCCCCTCTGACTGGGCCAGACTACTGAAAGACCTATGCAATAGCCTATTTTCGGCTGTGCGCGTTAACACTGACGAAAACCGCCTGCAAAGTATTTATGACACCATCGCCGAACTGGAAAAAACACATATTATCTGTTCACAGCCTATCAGCCTTGCGGCCGTGCGCGACTGGCTACACACACAACTGGAATCTAACAGCAACAACCAGGCTAACTTCTATAGTGGCGGCATCACCTTCTGTGGACTAAAACCCCTTCGCGGTGTTCCTTTTGATCTTGTCTGCATGATGGGCATGCACGATAGCGCCTACCCTGGACGCAAAACAAAATCGGAATATGACCTCATGGCACAAACTGCCCGCCTCGGCGATCCGGATCCCGTTCAGGAAGATCGCTACATTTTCCTTGAGACTCTACTGGCCGCCCGCCAGAAACTAATAATCAGCTACACTGGCAAAAGCGTTCGCAAAAATGAAGAAATACCTGCTTCATCCGTGGTGCAGGAATTAATTGACTATATTAAAAACCGCTATCAATGCACAAATTCAATTATTTCTGAGCATCCGCTTCAGGCATTTAATCCCCGTAACTTCACACCTGATAATGAGGCAAGCGACCCCACTCGGCATTTGAGTTTTGATCAACATTGGCGGGGAATTAGTCAAAATATTAATGAACATACACCGCCGGTTAAAAGCAAAGGCTGGCCAGCACCCAACCTCACTGCTCCCAAAGGATCGAATCATAATATTGCACTCAAAGATCTAACCGGGCTACTGTCACGCCCGGTTCGACAATTTATTCAAAAACGTCTAAAGATCTATAGTCCCGATGAACAGAACATCCCGGACACAGAACCATTTAAACTGGAGAGCCTACAAAAATGGACAGTAAGTGACTTTCTTATCAAAAACTGGCTGGATGAACAGGATGGTGATGAACACACGCTTCTATCAGCACGAGGACTGCTAACACATGGTGAACAAGGTCTCCTGGATGTACAGGAACTACGCAATGAACAAAGTATTCTAAGAGCAAATCTTAAACCCTATTATGAAAAAAACTATACATCATGCGATATTAATATTCCTCTAAATATTGATCAAACACAATGGCATATCTCAGGACAAATTCATGATTTTATGGAAGGCGAAGGCATTATTCGTGTCAGCGCCAGCAAATTCAAGCCCGGCAATCTTCTCACGCTCTGGATAGAACACCTATGCCAGCAAGTTTGCAACGAAACCAATACACCAGCGCACCTGTTTTCCAACAAAAGCTCACCGGTTGCCAACAACCATGTCATTCTAAAGCCTGTTGATACAGAAATGGCGAAAGATTATCTCGAAACAATACTGGCCTGTTATAGCGCCGGCCTTACCAACCCGCTGCCAATGATAAGTAGTGCAGGCTATACGTTCGCAACGTCACTACACAAAGATAATGATGAAGACACTGCCATACAAAAAGCCAACAAAAATCTCTTATCAGAACTTTACCCCGGAAGCTTCTCCGCCCCATCCAGCGACATGTATTTCTACAAACTATTGCTTCGCAATAATACTATCGAATTTGACCAGGACTGTGTCAGCCTTGCCAGGAAAATCATGCTGCCACTCGTTGAACACAAAGGGTAAAACAGATTATGCCTACAAACACGCAACCACTAGTTATCCGTGATTTAAAAAACGGAGAAAGCCATCTGATAGAAGCCAATGCCGGCACCGGAAAGACCTATGCCATTGCCAATCTCTTTTTGCGCTTTGTTCTGGAGGGCACTACCGTAAACAATATTCTAGTTGTCACCTTCACAAATGCAACCCGAGACGAGCTTCGAATCCGTCTTCAAAACAGACTAAACGATGCCTTAAATACATTTCAAACAGGAAACATTCCAGACAACGCTGATGAGTTTTTTGCATCTATCACCACCACTTATAACAAAGAAGATTCATGCCAGCACATTAAACTTGCCTTGTTATCAATGAACGAGGCAGCCATTCAAACCATACACGGATTTTGCCAGCAAACACTTACTGAACATGCTATTGGTACACAACAATTATTCAAAACCGAACACACCAATGATGCTGAAATTATTAATAGTGCAATTAATGACTGGTGGAGAAACCGCACTTATAACTTTACCCAAAAAGAACTACTGTGGTATAAGAAAAACATCTTCAAAGACATATCTGCCTTTGAAAATACCATTTCACCTCTTTTGAAGAATGAAACATTAATAACTTGCATTCCACACACTCACAAATTCGAAACAACTGAAAATTTAGAAGCGCACATTACCAACCACCTCAAGAAAACAATCACCGAGTGGAAGGTAAATGGCGAGGAAATAAAAATCTTACTCTCTGACACTGATGGAACCAGGATAAACCGGAAGAAACCTGCTTACAATAAAAATGGACTTAAATCATTTTATGAACTAATGGACTCATTTGTCATTCAGGAAAAGACCATTGATTTTAAGCTAACTCTTAACCTTAATGAAAAGCAACTCAAGCCATATGGTAATACTGAGTCCGACAACAATACCCCCGATGTACCAACAAAATCTGAAACATTCAACCGTCCCTTATTTCAACTAATTGGAGAACTCAACTACCAGTTATTTACGTTATATCGACTCATAGAAGTTAATCAGGCTGCGAACGAAATTCGTATTGAATTAAGCAAGACCAAAATAGAAAACGGCATGCTTTCCTACAACGATATGATCAACAACTTGTACCATGCCATAAACAATGATGCTGATGCCAGCCTCACTCATTCTCTGGCAACACAATATCCAATCATTATGATTGATGAGTTTCAGGATACTGATCCCAGGCAGTATGAGATATTCAACAGCATCCACCAATCAGATAAGAAAACAATCCAACAGACACTAATCATGATAGGTGACCCCAAGCAGGCCATATACAGCTTCCGCGGGGGAGATATTTTTACTTACATGCAAGCAAGCGACAATGCTGATAATCACTGGAACCTGTCCATTAACTGGCGATCCACTCCCGCACTTATCAAAGCAGTCAATTCACTTTTTTCCTGCGATAATGCGTTTAACTATACAGAAATCCCCTATCATCGTTCCGAGCCGCCTGAAGACTGTCAGGCAGTTCCCCTGCTTAAAGCTGGCAAAGAGTTTCCCGCATTAGCATTCGAAGCTATTCCGAAAGCAGAAGACGACCAGTTACTCTCCAGTAAAGCATCGATACATAATGTCGTCCACACGATGACTGCCAGGCGTATTGCCACCATGCTAAACGATGACGAATTATTACTCGATAATAATCGCCTGGCTCCTGGTGATATCGCTGTACTGGTTCGCACTAAAAGTGAGGCCAGCGAACTGCAACAGGAACTACGTGAGCGGGGCATCCATTCTGTTGCCATTAATGATCTTTCTGTCTGGGATACTGAAGAAGCAACCAGCATGGAATATTTCATACAGGCCATTATCTCGCCTGACAATAAGCAATTTGCCCGACAGGCACTAACTGCTCCTATTCTGAACCTTAACCTAAGTGAAATTAACAGCCTACAGTCAACACTCGTTTCCTGGTCTAACTGGGTCGAGCTTTTGCACACGCTCAATGAGACATGGCAAAAGAAAGGATTCATGGCTTGTTATTATGACTTGCTCGATAATCTGTCCACTTTGCTTCCGATTCTAAACGACAAAAAAACAACTGAGACAAACTATTTCTGGCTATCGCGTAGCAACAACCCCGAACGGATGTTAACTAACATGGGGCATATTGCCGAGCTATTACAACAAGCTAGCCATGCCCATCCCGGCATGAAGAATTTACTGGTATGGATGCAAAGTCAAAAGAACAAAAATGTTGATGAGACACATCAACTACGACTAGAAAGCGATGAGAAGCTAGTCAAAATTATGACATTGCATATCAGCAAAGGCCTGCAATTTCCTGTCGTTTTTCTGCCCTACCTCTGGCATTGTTACCCCGTAAATTTCAAGTCTGACTCCAACCTAAAACTTCAATGGCATGAATCGGTTGATAGTAATTATCAATATTTCTATAACCCTTTTGGAACAACAAGTGACAACGCCTTTATCCATGCAGAACGTGAACGCCTCGCGGAAGATATGCGGCTCACCTATGTCGCACTAACCAGAGCAAAATCCCATTGTCATGTTATTTTTGGGCCGACACAATCTGACCCAAAATTCAGAGGGCACCCAGGGCGTACCGGACTATCCTGGCTGCAACATCAAATGGCTAACACCGAAGATACTGAAGCCGATAATCAGGATGATTTTCCCTTTTCGCCACAACCAGAATCCATAAACCTGGCTATATTCAAAGCAGCAAGTGATGCCATAACCATCCTACCGCCAGATAGTCTGGAAGATGAGATAACCTCGACCCAGAAAAAAGAATCGTTATCATTACAGACAGCCAAATTTAACCGGAAACTGGGCATTGACTGGCGCATTAACTCTTTTTCATCACTCACACGCGACATCCATCAGTCCACACAGGTAGCCCGTACAGAAGCAGAAACTTATGCACTCGGTTTTGCAGCGGGCAAACATGTCGGGAATTTCCTCCACAAACTACTGGAAAAAACCGATCCTGCACGATCACTGAAAGAACAACTGGAACCCATGGCAAGGTTTTATCTTAGCAAAAATAATATTACACCCGAACCGGATATTGACTTGCTAACCCAATGGCTTGAAGACATCTACCATACACCACTGGATACTACAGGTTTGACGCTGGCAAAAATCAGCCCCGACAAACAGGTGCCCGAGATGGATTTTGATTTCAGTACTCATAGAGTCGGCCGCAATATCCTTCACGACTGCATCAGCCGACACACCGACCAGGAATTGAACAAAGTAGAATTTCAGGCCTTTGAAGGCATGATTACGGGTAGTATTGACCTCGCGTTTGAATACAATGAAAAATATTTCATCCTTGACTACAAAAGCAACCGACTGGGCTACCGCCTTGATGACTATAAACCCGAGCATTTAGCGGACGAGATATATGACCGTCGCTACGACTTACAATACCTGATATACAGCCTGGCATTACACCGGCACCTGAAAAATCGACTGCAAGATTATAATTATGAACGTGACTTTGGCGGTGTGTATTACCTGTTCCTCCGTGCTTTAACACCCGACACCGGCATGGCGCGTGGCGTATTCTTTACCAAACCCTCCTCACAACTCATTGACGAACTGGATCAGCAAGTTTTCGCCAGACCGGAGACAGAAATCGCATGAATAGTATTAATAATTCTTCGTCACCTGAATCGACAAAACTAGCTGAGTACTTCATCCGGTTTTGCCGGGACATTGACCATGATATAAACGAAACTGCACTGCTGGCGATTAAGACATTAGTTAATCGTAATGTGCAATATGGCGATACCTGTCTTGACTTGCACTCACTTTCAGAACACGACTCTACAGAGACCAACCATGCCCGGAATACCGTAGACACACAACAAGTAAATCACTTAATCGCACAACTGAAAATCAGTAGTTTGATCGGTAAACCTGATGATAACCCGCTTCTGATCCTCGACGGCAATCGCCTTTACTTACATCGTCACTGGGATGAAGAGCAAATCATTAGCCATCAACTACAGTCTCGCATGACAATAGAACCCGTCGACAGTGACAGACTGCACCAGCAACTTAACAATCTGTTTGGCACATCGACACCTGAAAAAAGAGAACGAACACTGGGGCAAAAAATAGCGGCTGCGATGACCCTAAGCTCACGCCTGTCTATCATCGCCGGCGGCCCTGGCACCGGCAAAACCACCACTGTGACAAAAATACTTGCCCTTCTGCTTGAACAAGAACCAACTATGCGCATCCTGCTAGCTGCACCCACGGGCAAAGCGGCCGCACGGCTAGCTGAAAGTATTGACGAACAGGTTCTCAAAATTGAAGGCAATATCGACCAGAACATCCTTGACCAACTTCCCCGTCAGGCGAGCACTATTCATCGCCTGCTAGGCTGGAATACCCGCGGCTTTCAATACAATGCAGATAACCTCCTGCCCGTCGACTGCCTGCTTCTGGATGAAACCTCGATGGTAGATCAAGGACTCATGGCCAGCCTGCTTCAAGCATTGCCCGAAACATGTCGCCTTATACTACTTGGAGATCGAGATCAGCTGGAGTCCGTTGAAGCAGGTAAGGTACTGGGTGATATCACCGGCCACGGCCAGCCACTAACACTCTCAGATGAACGCGCCAGGCAACTCGCCACGCTGTTAGGCGAAACGCCCCCTGTTGAAATTAGTGAAAACACGCCAGACATAGCCAATTACATCGCCCATCTCAGTTATAGCCACCGTTTTGCTGGCGGAGGCGGCATCGGCAAACTTGCTACCGCGGTCAATAATAGTGAGGCAGAGAATGCCATCACCCTGCTCACCGACAACGATCCAGAAACGACATTGATTGAAATCACAGGTAAAAACCCCAATAGCAAAATCATTGACTGGGCATGTGAGAGATATGCGCCTATTTTCACTACAGAAAAGGTAGAGCAGGCACTCGATATATTTGAAAGCAGCCGTGTACTCACCGCACTGCGCCAAGGCGACTGGGGTGAGACTGTCATAGGTGAACAGATCGAAGCCAGGCTACGCAAACAGAAGGTAATAACGGCTGGCAACAATACCGTTTACAAAGGCCTGCCCATTATTATCAGGCAAAACGATCGTGAAACTGGCCTGTTCAATGGCGACACCGGTATTTTCTGGTTTGAGCAAGATGACATTCCTGTCGCATGTTTCAGAATCAATGGTGAGCTACAATATTTCACCACTCACCTGTTGCCCCAATGGCAACCTGCCTGGACCCTTACCGTCCATCGCAGTCAGGGCTCACAGTATGAACAGGTAATGCTCATCTTACCAGCTGAAAGATCACCCGTAGTAACACGCGAACTCATTTACACCGGGCTGACCCGCGCACAGAAACATTGTACTATTGTTACCAGGCAAGAGGCGTTTAAACTCGCCATCAAAAGTCGAGAACCACGGCATTCAGGGCTAGCTGATCGTCTAGGCTGGTCACACATGCTTTAACCAAATTTAGAAACACACAGGCAGTACAGGGCATGAAAATATCATGGTGGTTTCAATTGTCCTG
>CAYXNL010000041.1:0-21106 GCA_964466455.1 uncultured Thiotrichaceae bacterium | reverse complement strand
TGCCGGATGACAACAAAAAATACCGGTACAAATAACAGACCCAGGGCGGTTGCGCCAAACATGCCACCGATGACACCGGTACCGATTGCGTGGCGAGCGTTGGCACCGGCACCAGTGGAAATAGCAAGCGGTAGTACTCCCAGGATAAAGGCGATTGAGGTCATGAGAATAGGTCGTAGCCGCAGGCGGCAGGCTTCCAGTGTGGCATCAAGCAGTCCGTATCCAGCCTGGCGCATGGTATTGGCGAAGCTGATAATCAGAATTGCATTTTTGGCGGACAGACCGATGACCGCAATCATCCCCACCTTAAAATAAACATCATTTTCCAGGCCGCGTAGCCAGGTGAAACTAACGGCGCCGAGGATGCCAAGCGGCACCACCAGCATCACCGCAATGGGAACAGACCAGCTTTCATATAGCGCAGCGAGTACCAGAAAGACGACCAGTAGCGAGAGTGCAAACAGGATGGGGGCCTGCTTACCCGACAGAATTTCCTGATACGACTGTCCTGACCATTCGTAACCGATACCGGCAGGTAATAATTTTTTAACGATATTTTGCATTGCGGCCATTGCCTCTCCCGAGCCATGACCGGGGGCAGCACTGCCATTTATCTGAATGGACGCAAAACCATTATAGTGATCAATTGCGGGAGGCTCCTGCGCCCAGCTTGAGGTGACAACACTGCTTAGAGGCACCATATTATTTGATCCGGCAGTGCTGCCGGAGAGATAATAGTGGCTTAAATCACCGGGTCGGCTACGATAAGGCGCGTCAGCCTGTAGCAGCACCTTGAGTACCCGACCCTGATAGTTGAAGTCATTGGCGTACACCGGGGCAAGCATCAAACGGGCAGTATTGTAGATATCCGTTAAGGACAACCCCATGGCCTGTGCTTTGACTCGATCGACATGCAGGTGTAGCTCGGGTGCCTCTTCCAGTTGATTGGGACGTACGCCGTAGAGTACCGAGTTTTTGGCGGCCGCTCCAAGCAAGATATTGCGCGCAGCCACCAGTTTTTCATAGCCCAGTCCACCACGGTCTTCGAGGCGGAAATCAAAACCACCGAAGCGACCCAGACCACGGATGGTGGGCAGGTTGACGACGAAGATGCGCGCGCCTTTGATGTGCTGCAGGGCACCATTAGCCCAGTGAATGAAGCCTTTTATCTGTTCCTTTGGCTGGCTGCGTTGGCTCCAGTCTTTGAGGCGGATAAAACCGAGACCAACGTTTTCACCCTGACCGACAAAACTAAAGCCAGCCACATCCAGAACTTTATCCACCGCCGGGTTTTTCTCGATAATTTTTTCCATCTGGCGTAGTACGGCGTTCGTCCGTCCGATAGTGGCACCGGGCGGTAGCTGGATCATCGCCAGGGCATAACCCTGGTCTTCTGCTGGCAGAAAACTGGTGGGCAGGCGGTTAAATAGCAGAGCGGCAAGGGCGATCAGTAGCACAAAGGCGACCATCCAGCGTGGTGTATGGCGGATCGCTTGTGCAACCCGGTGCAGATAAGCAGTGCTGAGAGCTTGATAGAAATGGTTGAAACCGCGCAGGACGCGGTTTGGTTTACTGTGCGCCGGTTTGAGCAGGCTTGCGCACAGGGCCGGGGTAAAACTGAGCGCCATTAATGCCGAAATCGCCATCGAGATGGCAATGGTGAGTGAAAACTGGCGGTAGATCGCACCCACGCTGCCACCGACCAGTGCCATTGGGATGAATACGGCAGCCAGCACCGACGTCATGGCAATAACGGCGCCAGTAATCTGATCCATGGCTTTGCGTGTTGCTGCCCTGGGCGATAACCCTTCTTCGCGCATAATGCGTTCGACATTCTCCACCACCACAATGGCATCATCGACCACCAGGCCGATCGCGAGCACCAGCGCAAACAGACTCAGCACGTTGATAGAAAATCCGGCCAGGTACATGCCGGCAAATGCGCTGGTTAGCGCAACCGGAACAACCAGTGTCGGGATTAGCGTGGCGCGTAAATTTTGCAGAAATAACAATATCACCAGAAATACCAGCACAACAGCCTCAACCAGCGTATACAGCACTTCATGGATGGAAATGCTTACAAATGTGGTGCTATCGTAGGGTGTAAACCAGCTCACGCCCGGTGGGAAATAGTGTGCCAGCTGTTTCATTTTGGCGCGTACATCATCGGCTACCTTAAGGGCATTGGCATCGGGTGCCAGTAAGATTGCCAGACCGGCAATCGGCTCGCCATTAACATGCACATCGTGGCCATAAGATGCTGCACCAAGTGCGATGCGGGCAATATCTTTAAGACGAACCGTGCTGCCATCGGGATTCGTGCGTAGAATAATATTAGCAAACTGTTCCGGGCGGCTAAAACGGCTGGCGGCAGTGACAGAGGCGGTAAATCCCTGACCTTTGGGGGCGGGCTCGGCACCAATATTACCGATGGCGATTTGTACATTCTGCGCGCGCACTGCGGCCAGCACCTGCGTTGCGCTTAAATCGTAGCCATGTAATTTATCGGGGTTGAGCCAGATGCGCATAGCGTAGGCGGAACCGAACAGACTGGCGCTACCCACACCCGGCAGGCGCTGAATTGAGTCCATCACCTGAGCTGCAATAATATTATTCAGGGCATAGGTATCGAGTTTGGGATCGGTAGATTTCAGCGCCACCACCATCAGAAAATCCCGGTTGGCTTTGGCAACGGTAATGCCGTTTTTTATCACCTCGCTCGGTAATCGTGCCTGAGCAATGCTGAGGCGGTTCTGTACCTGCACGGCGGCGATATCCACATCGGTACCGTGGGTGAAAGTCAGGGTAATCTCTACCGTGCCGTTGGAACGCGAAGTAGAACTGAAATACAGCAGATTATCAATACTGGTGAGTTGCTGTTCAATCACCGAGGTGACGGTCTTTTCCAGCACCTGAGCGCTGGCACCGGGATAGCTGGCGCTAATACTGATCTGGGGGGGTGCAATGGAAGGATAAGCGGACACCGGCAACTTGAAAATAGCCGCAGTGCCTGCCAGCGTAATCATAATTGCGATTACCCAGGCAAAGATGGGGCGATCAATAAAAAAACGTGGCATCAGTGATTCCTCAGTGGTTGCTGGCAGGGTTGGCTGAGGGTTCGGCTTTAGCCATCATGCCGGGTTTCACTTTTTGCAGTCCTGCGGTAATGACCCGATCGCCATCGGCCAGTTTACCGCTAACGATCCAGTCGGTTTGTGTCATGCCATGTGTTTGCACCCGGCGTTGTTCAACCTTGCCGCTGGCAGCAAGCAACATAACATAAGCGCCGGTTTTGTCACGCTGCACGCTTGCCTGTGGCAGTAGGAAAGCATGTTTAAGCTGACCCATATTCAGTCGTAGCCTGATGAACATGCCAGGTAATAACTGTCGTCTGGGGTTGGCTATGATGGCGCGCAGTGACAGAGTGCCTGTGCGCGGGTCCACGGTCTGAGCAGAAAAATCCAGTCTCCCCGGATGCGGGTAGACGCTGCCATCGGCCAGCAAAATTTCCACTTTAATATTAGCATGGGTGCTATTTCCCACCGGGTTATCAGCGCCAGATTGCTTCAACTGCTGTAGATTACTGGCCGATTGAGTGAAATTCACATAGATCGGGTTAATCTGCTCAATCGTGGTCAGCAAAGTCGCTTCACCCTGACCGACGAGCGCGCCCTCGGTAACAAGAGAGATTCCGGCATGACCAGCAATGGGTGCGGTTACCGTGGCATAGCCAAGATTGAGGCGCGCCTGTTCTACATTTGCCTGTGCGGCTTTAACGGCGGCTGCCGTGGTGCGTGCATTGGCCTGCGCCGTGTCCCTGTCCTGTGAGGCGATCAGCCCTTTGGTGGCTAAATCCTGAGAACGTCTGGCGATGAGCGCCGCATTGGCTGCATCGGCCTGCGCTTTGACTAGCGTCGCTGCCTCAGTGTGTAAGGCGGCTTTTAGCGCAGACGGATCAATCTGGAATAATACCTGCCCCTGCCTGACATCCGTGCCTTCGGTATAAACTCGTTTAAGGATAACACCGGCAACACGTGCCCGCACCTGTGCTACCCGGGTTGGCGCCAGCAAGCCTGTTGATTCGCGTGTCAGTGGTATTGACTGAGAATGAATAATGACTACGCTAACTTCCGCTAGCGGTTTTTGCGCCTGTTTCGGTGGTGGCGTTTTATCGCAGGCAGTGAGCAGTAGCAATGTCATAACTATTCCTGCTAATAAAAGACTCAGGGAACACGTTTTCATATTGGCTCCATACAGGTGGAAGAAGGAAGTGAGACTGAGTAAAATCCCAGTACCGTAAGTTTTACACGAAAAAGGCTAAAAGGTTCCATTTTTTAAGAAACCAGACGTGATGAGATAGAATGTAAACTTCTATTTCCGGCAGGGTTTTTTTGCCAGCTTACGCTGTAAAGTGCGCCGATGCATACTCAATGCACGGGCGGCAGCAGAGATATTACCATCATGATCCAGCAGCACCTTTTGCAGATGTTCCCATTCCAGACGTTTGACTGACAGGGGGGTTGCTGAAGGTTCCATACCGGGATCGGCTTCACGTTTTTTCAGTGCCCGGATAATTTCCTGGGTACCAGCGGGTTTGGTCAGATAATGATCTGCACCCAGTTTAATCGCTTCGACTGCGGTGGCAATGCTGGCATAGCCAGTGAGTATTAGAATGTGCATATCGGTTTTTAGTGATCTTAACTGCTGGATCAGACTGAGCCCTGATTCCTGTCCGATGCGTAGATCAACAATGGCATAGGCAGGCAGCGTTTGTTGTGCAAGTTGAAGTGCCTGCGTGCAATTGAGTGCATAAGCTGCATCGTACCCCTGTTTTATCAGTGCGTTGCTCAGGACATTGGCAAAGGTTTCATCATCATCAATAATGATAAGTTTTGCTGAATGTGTCGCTGAATTTTCGTTAGTTTTCGTCATGTTGTTGTGTGGTTAAATCTTCGAGTGGCAGACTAATTAAGGTGCAGACACCGCCGCCTTCACGATTGAACAGAGTAATGTTGCCACCCAGCCGTTTAATGGTTGCGTGTGCCAGAAATAGTCCCAGTCCTAAGCCCTGCTGCTTTGAACTAAATGGCTCCTTGCCAAGCCTGTTTGAGGCAAGGGCAGAAATTCCCTCACCGCGATCTTTAATTCGAATTTCCAGTGTACCCGTGTTCCAGTGAGCCTGAAATGATACCGCTTCGGGACTGGCATCGGCAGCATTATTGAGAATATTAATCAGTGCCTGGCTCAGGGTCTGATCGGCCAGTATAAGGATGTTCTCACAATCAGGTTTGAAATGGTGGGTAAAACGAATACCGGGACGTTGAGTTTGCCACTGCCTGATAATCTGTAACAGGTAATCGTGTACCACAATAGCCCGTCCTGATTGTGCCTGAATCTCCCCACTCGATGCAGAAAGTGTAGACAACGCTGTTTTGCAGCGTTTTATTTGCTGGCGAATAATGCCCAGCTGCCGGTTTAATTCAGGGTAATGTATGGCATTGTATTCATCTTCAAGTTCATCACTGATAATCGTCATGGTCGCCAGCGGAGTTCCCAGCTCATGTGCTGCGCCCGTTGCCAGTGTTCCCAGTGCGACCAGGCGTTCATCTCGCAGTTGTTGTTCTCGCGCCCGGGCCAGTCGCCGGTCACGCTGGCGCAGGTTTTGAGCCATCTCACTAATAAAATAGGCAACCGTTAGCGCACTAAAGATAAAGCCGAACCACATGCCAAAAATATGCTGGTTAAAGTCACTGGTTTCATTCGGGTGTATATACTCCAGCGGCAAATAATAATGCATCAATAGCGAGTAGGAAACAATGGTAATAAACGCCATCGACCAGACATACAGGGCGGGCAGAGTGGTGGCAGCTATGATGATGGGTAGTAGAAACAGCCAGGTGAAAGGATTGGTCGCACCACCGGTAAAATAAAGTATGGCGCTTAGGGTGAGAACATCAATAGTGAGTTGAATAAAGAAATAACCTTCGCTGTTCTGAATCTTATCACTTGACTGGAGCCAGCTATAGAGATTCCAGCCGGTTAGCAGGCCAAGGATGATTAGCAGAGGGAGAAGTGGCAAATTTATATCAAAGCCGTAGTTTGCCAGCATAATTACCAGTATCTGTGCACCGATGCCAATGCTACGGAGCAGAAGCAGGCTACGCAGATTTAACATGCGGATAACGCCACAGAAATTACTGCCTGCGACAAATTGTCGCGCGACACTGTGTCACATTCCCGCTGCCAGTTTGTATTGATAATATACATATCGCTTATTGTAACAACTGGTAGAAAAATAATGAAACGGTTCAAATACCTGTCCGCCACCGCAGGCCTGTTGGCCGCATTGGTCTGTACTGATGTGCAGGCTTATGTCGGGTTATGCTGTGGTAAATGCGGGGGCAATATGCCAATGAATATCCCCGGCGGAGGCATCCCCGAAACCTATGAATACCGGATAAAAATCAGCCCCATGCTGATGCACATGAAGGGTCTGCGTAATGGGACGAACAGTATCAACCCGGATGATTTACTGGGTATGCCGACCATGAATGGCATACCCACCGGTAAGTTCATGGCAGTGCCGACGCAAATGGAGATGAATATGCTGAACATTGCCGCCGGTTACAGCTTCAGTGAGAAATTCTTTGGTGGTGTGATGCTAATGTACAAACAAAATTCTATGGATATGAAATTCAATAGCATGATGCAGACAATGACCGGGCAACAGGGTTTTAAAATGAGATCGGAAGGTCTTGCCGATACCATGCTGATGGGCAAGTTCCTGTTATTCGCTGACGATCCACTGATTCCGATGCATCAGTCTTCACTGCTATTTGGCCTGAGCCTGCCGACCGGATCAATTGATGAACGTAACACTGGCCATCCCCTGAGCATGCGTCAGCGTGAACTTCTCCCTTATAGTATGCAGCTGGGGTCAGGCACCCTCGACCCTATGATCGGTCTTTTGTATCAGGGCTCCCGTTCGCCACTATGGTGGGGAGCCAATACGACCTATACCGCGCGCCTGTATAACAATAAACGCGATTACCGGTTGGGAGATAAGTTCACCCTGGATTTATATACCATGTACCAGTTTCATTATAACGCCCTGTTACAGTTTCAGCTAAACGGGGAATATAAAGGAAAAATTCGTGGAGAAATGGATGAAGCGGCCAGTGGTGCATCGGGTCGCACAGTTCAGGGTGATCCGACTTCCCCCTATATGACACCCTCATGGAATACCAACAATTATGGTGGCAGTCAGATCTTTGCCACGCTGGGCCTGCAATGGCAGCCAGTGCCTTTGCAGATTGTCGATTTTTCCTTCAGCCTGCCCGTATATCGTAACCTGAACGGCCCACAGCTTGAACAGGATTATCGCGTCATGCTGACCTGGTATCTGGAAATACCAGGTAAGAAGAGTATTCGTTATGGTCTGGGTAATACATCCAGCGCTGGCAGCAAACTGGGGTTCTGAAATGAATAGACACGATAGACTAAGTAATAGACCAGGAAAACGAGGCTCCTTTTTTCTGCTGCTCTCGCTGTTATTACCCCTGTTGTTAATGACAGGCTGTGCGTTTGAAACAGGCAAGCCATACGCTTATCTGCCCGATGCACAGACAGCGGATGCGGGTGTTTATATTAAACAATGTGGTGCTTGCCATTCTGCGCCGCACCCCAAGCGGTTGAACGCTACAGCCTGGAAAAACATGGTTGCAGTAATGGATAAACGCAGGAAAGAGCGGGGGTATCCACCGCTGGCGGGAACAGACCGTAAAAAGGTTATGACCTACCTTGACACCCATGCGAGATAGCACATGCCGTTCTCCCTAGTATTTATGAAATTACGTTTTTTTATACTATTGTGCTCATACTGTCTGTGCCTGTTGGCACCAATACAGGTTTTCGCCGATACCACTGTTTTATCACAGGCATTGAGCCGGATGAAAGTGACAGTACCAAAAAAGCCGCAGTTAGCACCGGATTTTACACTGCCGGATTTTAAGCAAAGTACAGTGCGGTTATCGGATTATCGTGGAAAACTGGTACTGCTGAATTTCTGGGCCAGTTTCTGTGCCCCCTGTCGCCGAGAGATGCCCGGTTTAGAGAATTTATGGCAACACTATCGTAGCAAGGGGCTGGTGGTGCTGGCGCTGTCGGCTGATCGTGATAATCTGAAGCAGGTTGAAACTTTTATAAAGGAAGGAAAGTATAATTTTCCAATATTGCTGGACACTGAAGGTGATGTACGTAAAAAATATGAAATTCGTGCTCTGCCAACAACTTACCTGATTGGTCGTGATGGCAGATTTATAGGTCGCGTCATTGGCGAGCGGAAATGGGGTAGTGTGCCGAGCCAACAGTTGATCAAAAGTTTGTTGAAATAAAAACAGGGTTAGATACAGGATCACAGGTTTCGCTAATATCAGGAATAATTGTGACCTGGACCCCTCATTTCTTTTTTTGTTGAAGGGGCGACAATGGTACAGGCAGGCACAGCATTGTTTGGTGAGCGGTAGGCTGTCTGCTACCGTACGGCATTGGGTGCAGGCATAATGTAAAAAAGGCAGCGATGTAAAAGCGGGCACGAAAGCCGAAGCCAACGTGCCCTAGCAGCGCATGATTGCCGCTAAACCGTCATACTATTTTTTATTTATTTTTGTCTCATTTTTTTGATTATGACAGCTGGTGAAGTGGTCATAATCGGACTTTATTCGCTACAGTGGATCGATTTCAACTGCATATATCTAACACCTCTAATTATATTAGCATGTTTTAATATAGTCAATCACTATGGAGCGGATAAGTTATCTCGGCAGTAACAGATAACCGCCTGTGTTTTCTTCCGGCAATACATTTTTAGGCTAAGCTATCTTGTTAAATCTGATTTAATATATACTGGCGTTGCTGTTGTGCACGTTGTACTGCCATTCTTCTCATCTGTAGTATTTGTTTATCTCTATTTATCGTGGCATTGATAATATGTTGCTGCTGACCTAATTGTTCACGCAATGCTGCGATTTGACGGCGTTGATCCAGTTCTAATTGCTGTAACCGTTCTGCATCAATCGTATTCATGCGGTGAAACATTTCTGCCATATTTCTTTTTTGTCTTGTTCTCATTGCTTTGTTATAAGCAAGATTTTCAGTCATAAACCTTTCATGGCGAGCGATGTTCTGTGCGATATTATTTTGCCTGGCATGATAAAAACGAGGGCGGGGTTCGTTTGTTGCGGGCGCTATTTCTCTATTTGTTTCCCTTGCCGCGACCTTGTCTGCTTTTTTCAGCGTTTGTATTGATGAAGCCCTGGTAGGTGCAGGTGTGGTTTTTTTGCTGGATACGGTTAGTTTTTCCGTATTGTTAGTTTGTATTGATGGTGTTGCCGGTAATGGTGTTGAAGCAGTATTCAATGGTTTTTTCCCACTTACCTGTGTGGCAGATGCAGCGTTAACGGTTTTTTCAGGGTGTTTCGTCGTAGTACTGGTTATGGCGGCGGTATTGACCGTTGTCGCTTGTGGGTCGGCTGCGTTTTCGCTGGTTTTTAATTCCTTCGCTTTTGCCAGATTCAGAATCTGCGGCTGAGTGGTATCTATTTCCGCCTGAATGGCAGCAAGATTGTTACTTGCCGTATTCAATTGCTTATCTAACATAACAGCGGTGGTGACAATAATACTTACTGTAATGACAGCGAATATTGCGTATTTAGCCAGAGGGTTAAATACGTGTTCATTGTCAGAAGGAGGAAGGGTTGTATTTTCATTGTCTGGTTCATTTGTCATAATGATTTTCCATTTAGTATTGGCAGGTATCTATAAAAGTGGCCACAGGTCTTTGCCAGTTGTTTCAAAATAGTGGTTTACTCATCTGTTTTAAAAAATAAGCAGATAAAAAAGCCCGGTGCTCAGAGAGTACCGGGCTAATAAGGCTCATAAAGGTGAACGCTTATTTTGCTTTGGATTGCTTGGCTGGAACAGCAGCGCGAGCCGGGGCCGGTACTGGTGCATAGCCATAAGGAGCATAACCATAAGGAGCGTAGCCGTACGGAGCATAACCATTGCCGTTATAGCCATTGTAACCGTTATTGCCGTTGTAGTAGCCATTACCATTACCGCGAGCATTACCGTTGCCATGTGCTTTGCCTTTCATGCCGAATGAGAAGCTGCTGTTCATATTGCCGTCAGCAGAACCATCGGTATTTCCATAACCATTCCCATTGCCATTCCCATTACCGTAGCCATTACCATTTCCATAGCCATTACCGTAACCATTGTTATTCCAGTTATTACGATTACCGTAGTAATAAGGAGCCGGAGCATAATAAGGGGAACCGTTAGCGGTATTTTGTCCCTGTGCACCACCGGTTTTTGCAACAGTAGCCTGGTTTCTAGCCGGAGCAGGCTGATGGTGTGCCTGAGCCTGTGCGCTCTGAGCAGGAGCATAGCCATAAGGAGGGTGGTAAGGAGCGTAGCCGTTATAGGCATTGTAGCCGTTATTGCCGTTGTAGTAGCCATTGCCATTACCGCGAGCATTACCGTTACCATGTGCTTTGGCTTTCATGCCAAAAGTGAAGTTGCCGTCAAAGTCGCCATCAGCAGCGCCATTGGTAGCACCGTTTCCATTTTGGTAACCGTTGTTATTCCAGTTAGAATTGTTGTTGTTCCCGAAGAAAGGCATATTCCAGTCAGCATAAGCAGCGGAAGAAGCGGCCAGGATGGTTGCAGCGGCAATTACCTGTAAAGTTTTGATTTGCATTTTGTATATCCTCATTTTTGAAATTTAAAAATCATGCGCTTATGGTTATTTCATAACCATTGCCTTAAAGCATATTATAAAATGCTAATATAAGCAAGTAATAAATTAAAAAGGATCTAAAAAACTACTTTGCCGTGAGGAAATTTTGACGTTGGTTACTTATTTTTAGTCAGAGGCATGGGTTTTAGTCAGAGGCATGGGTCGGAGAAATACGTTTCAGCCAGGCCAGTATGTCTTCCAGTACTACCAGCTCTGTGCCGGATGTATCGGCAGCGGACTGAATAGATTCGATGGTTGCAACAATCTGATTGAGAGTGCGGGTGCCACTAGCCGGGTCGGTAAACTTCTGTTTACGGTACTCATTCCATCTGTTTGTTTCATCTTCTGATAAGGTATTCAAGTAGTTACGTGCCCGATAGCGGAACAACAGTTCATCCAGTCGGCTGTCATCAAAGGGGAGGGCTAACTGTGCCAGTTCGACGGGCGGGGTGTGGCGGATAGTTTCCATGCGGGAGACATCCTCATGGTTGAAAAACCCACCGGAATATAGCTGGGCATCCGGGTCAGTGGATTCAGGATAGTCCTGTTGCTGGAAAACCTGTGTGGTTTTAGAAATGATATCATCAATATGATCCAGCAGAGTCTGCCGGTTGGCTTCACCCTGTGCTATATCAATTCGGAGACGCTGAGCAGCGGTTTTATCCATAGTCGTCATGGGAACAATAATCGGGCACTTGTTTATATGTACCAGTTTTAGCGGAATGCGTGGGGCATCTTCAGGCAATTCACGAGCCGGAGTATAAAGCCGGGCGGCAATCTCCTGCGCATCAATCTGCAGGAAGTCTCCCGGATCGGCGGCAAGGTCATACACGATAATGGCGTTTTTATTTACCGGGTGCATACAGATGGGCATTACCATGGCGATAGCGCCGCGCTCGGCAGCATAGCGTGAAGACACATGCAGGACAGTCCGGTGTTCGGGGAAATTAAACTGCTGCAACACTACATTCTTTTTTCGCAGCTTATAAATATGTTCGTACAGCCGGGGCTGTTTTTGTTTAATTAAGCGGGCGACCGCAATGGTGGCATATACATCGGACATGGCATCGTGAGCCGCTTCATGGCTGATGTTATTGGCTTTGGTGAGTAATTCCAGACGATTACTCGGTTTGCCATTGACCTCTGGCCAGTTGATGCCATCGGGTCGCAGGGCGCGGGTTAATCGCACCATATCAATAATATCCCAGCGTGAATTACCATTCTGCCATTCATGCGCATAGGCGTTATAGAAATTACGGTACAGGGCATTGCGGGTAAATTCATCATCAAAACGGATATTATTAAAGCCTGCTATGCAGGTGCCCGGTGTGGAAAATTCATTGTGGATGGCGGCAATAAATTCAGCTTCAATCAGGCCCTCTTTTCCTGCCTTTTGTGGCGTAATGCCGGTAATCAGACAGGCATGTGGATCGGGCAGCATGTCATCTGCCGGTTTGCAGTAGAGGGTTAGCGGGTCACTGATAATGTTCAGTTCTTCATCGGTACGAATACCGGCAAACTGGGCCAGTCGGTCAAGGCGTGGGTCGATACCAAATGTTTCGTAATCGTACCAGTAGATAGAGTTTTTCATTTATATTTAGTTAGTAGTCAGGTCGTCAGGCGGCGGTAAATATCTGCAACTTTTAGTGGCAACTGTACCACGTTATCTATTACCGCGTAGTTTGCTACACCGTACATATGGGGCAGATAGCCACGCGCCTGTTCGTCGATAGTAATACAGAAGGAATGGATACCATCACGGTGAGCTTCATAAAGAGCCTGACGGGTATCTTCGATACCGTATTCACCGCGATAGGTATCGTAATCATCCGGTTTACCATCGGACAGGGTTATCATTAATTTTGTGCCAGCTTCAATTTTGCTGAACATGCGGGTAGCGTGGCGAATAAAAACGCCCATACGGGTATAGTCCTGCGGCTGAATGTTGCTAATGCGGGCTTTTATTTCATCATTGTAGCCTTCATCAAAGGTTTTTATTTTGTACAGTTCGCAACGTTTGCGGGTCATCCCGGAAAAACCGTAAATGGCATAGCGGTCACCGAGTATTTCCAGTACTTCGGCAAGTAGAACAAGTGCCTCGCGTTCGGCATCATTAATCCAGCCTTTGGTCGAGCCGCTCATATCCACCAAAAAAATTACCGCAACATTGCGTTCGTGTTTATGCATTTTGGTGAACAGGCGGTCACTCATTTCCATGCCACTGGCAACATCCGCAAAAGCTTCAACCACAGCGTCTATATCAATATCGTCACCGTGTACCTGTCTTTTTAGTAATTTATCTTCACCACGAATAATTTCAAAAGTGTGACGCAGTTTTTTTAACAGCGTTTTATATTTTTCCAGTGTTGTCGCAACGAAGTTATCATATTCGGGTTTGACTTCCAGTTCCCGTAATACACACCAGTTTTTATGATAGTGATTACGGTTAAAATCCCATTCGTTGTACCGTTCAGCACCTTCCTCATGGTAGGTGCCTTTCCACACATTATCCGGATCAGGTTTATCGTCCTCATATTTTTTCAGGTCGTATTCACCGGGGCCGGCCGCATATAAATATTCCGGTGGAATTTCACCAAAATCAATCGTAATGGATGTGGCTAGTTCATGCATTACTTCAGATGGGGGTAATAACTCACCTTCAAGCATTAATTCGATAACACCATTTTGTGTGTTTTTCTGTAATGAAAATTTAACAGCTTCTTTTTGTTTTAGCAGTACTGATGACTGTGACTCATCTGCCTGTGGAATTCGTTCTTTTGCCAGTTCACCTAGTGCTATACGGAAAAGAGCTTTTTCTTTCGCTACCCGCTTTTGCATTACCTGCTTAACTTTTTCAGGGTTTAAAATACCTTGATAGCAACAGACGGGTGGATAGTCATCTGTAGTCAGTTGCTGTAAACACGCGAGGCTATCTACAACGGTTGCTGTTCTATGACCAAGGCGTTGGCGGATAGCCTGCCATCGGGTTACCTGGAGATAATCCTGTGCTGATGTGTTTTTTTCCCGTCGCGCTGCTTTTTGTTTCAGCTTCTGCATATCTCGATACAGACCGGGTAATTCCCGTTTGATACAGGCTTCAAGACGAATCGTTTCCAGCGCAGAGAGTTGTATCAGTTTTAACGCCGTATTTTTAGTTTCCAGGTTTTCATTTTCAGGATTTTCAGTTTCAGTCAGCTCATTAAAATTAAACCAGAAAGTGCCGTAATGAACCTGCGCCCAGAGCATGGCAATGGTGGCTTTATAGACAAGAAAATTTTTTTTCGGGGTGTCAAAGATGGCTATAATCGGTGGCAGATAAATAGTTTCACTATCCGTGTAAGCTATTTTATCTGTAGCAATTTTCATCTTGCGTCCGCTAAGACCCTGTAGAAAAGGCAGTAGTATGGAAATTTTTTCTTCCAGAATCGCACCGCAGATATTCAATCTGGCATTCTCGACAAAATGGTCGAGTTCACGAATTACTGTCATTGCCGGGAAAAGACCTTTCTGATCGTAGTTATCGGTTGCGGTCATTGCCCAGGTTTCAACCAGACGTTTATCCATTGCAGAGAGAGCCTTTACAGCGCTACAGGCAAACTGAAAGGCGAGTTCTTCACTAGTGGCGGAAACACGTTGGGTCAGGTCGAGAATAAATTCCTGAGTGGATCGTGGTTGCTTTACAATCAGTGCGGCGGCTTCTTCACTTTTAATAAAACTGAATTCGACATCGAAATAGATATTCAGTCGAGTAATAAGGGTGTGAAGATTGAGTGGTGTCTGTGTCATCCGGGAGAGGGACAGGAAGTGTCTTAAAATAAAGAAGAAGAAAGTTCATCCATAGCCAGCAGCATATCCGCATCATCGGTAATTGCCTGACTGATAGCCGTTGAACAGGCAGTAACTGGTTTGATCCCTTCATGGATCAGTTTTGCGGTATGAACCAGTAAACGGGTGGAGGCACCTTCGTCCAGACCGCTGCCTTTCAGATCACGGGTCATGTGGGCAAATTTTACCAGTTGTTTTGCTGTGGGTGCATCAATACCGGTTTCCGTTATAATAATTTCTGCTTCCAGTTCTGCGTCCGGGTAATTAAATTCTAGCGCAATAAAACGCTGGCGGGTGCTTTGTTTAAGGTCTTTCATCACACTCTGGTAACCGGGATTATAGGAAATGGTGAGGCAGAAGTCCGGTGTCGCTTCCAGCAGTTCGCCAACTTTTTCCATCGGCAGTACACGACGGTCATCAGCCAGTGGGTGAATGACCACTGTGGTATCTTTGCGCGCTTCAACTACCTCATCAAGGTAACAGATTGCACCATGACGTACGGCTCGCGCCAGCGGACCATCAACCCATAGTGTTTCACCGCTGGAAATTAGAAAACGGCCCACCAGATCGGAAGCGGTTAAATCATCATGGCAGGAAACGGTGATTAACGGACGTTTTAATCGCCATGCCATGTGTTCCATAAAGCGAGTTTTGCCACAGCCAGTCGGGCCTTTAAGTAAAATCGGCAACGACTGACGGTAAGCTGCTTCAAAGATTTCAATTTCATCACCAGTAGAGTGGTAATAGGGTTCGTTTTCAATGAAATACTCTTCGGGTTTTAAAACCTTGCTTTGCATAGTGATTTAATCTCCAGGGTTTGATTCCCCGTAGCTCGCTGCGAAAATATGGTGTGTAAGATTATAAATGAAAAAACAGGCCGCAAAAAAACGCAAAGCACGCGAAAGAAAAGATAACAATATTAAGGGTGCCTCTATCTGTTTGTTGTTGTAATAAAAACAGTGATTTCTTCGCGGTCATGATACAGATGTTTTGCCTCGATAGTATGGCTTATTTTTGCGGCTGAAAGTTTCTGCTGTAGTAGCGCTAAACATTCCTGTACACTGGCGAGGCGTTTTTTCATTGGCAGTTTCAGGTTAAAAATGGCATGGCTGCATTGCCGACTGGTGAACCAGCGAACAATTAAGCGGCTGACATGCAGAGGTCTTTCTGCCATATCACATACCAGCCAGTGTGCTTTTTTTACCGGGGCATAGGTAAAGGCATCTGTCTTTATGTGTTCAACCATACCCGTTTTCATCAATGTGTCCTGCATTGGCCCGTTATCAATGGCGGTTACCAGTATACCACGCTGTACCAGTTGCCAGCTCCAGCCACCGGGGGCAGCGCCCAGATCCACTGCGTTCATACCAGATTTAAATAATTTCTTCTGCTGTTCGGCGGACAAAAACCAGTGAATGGCTTCTTCCAGTTTCAAGGTGGAGCGACTGGGCGCAGAGGCTGGCATTTTTAAGCGGGGAATACCCATGCTGTGGTGCGCGCTGTTAGCTATTGACGCCATGCCAATCGTAACGTGTTGGGAGTCACGAAAAAACAGATGTAATCGCCAGTGCGAATGGGCTGAGATTCGGCGCTGTTTTTTTAGCGCGGATAAAACATGAGGTTTAAACTGCCGACAGAAAGTATTTAATGCCTTGCCTTCATTGGTATCGGCATAATCCATTTCAATATCATAAAAATCGGTATCGAGCTGGTTGATACCGCGCACTATATCAGGCAGGCGGTTGGTTTCAGGTAAAACAAGTTCATTGGCCATTGCCACAAACCATTGCCGGGTAAAAATAAGCTGGTGAAACCGGATATTGGCGATTAAATCAGTGGTTTCTCGCTCTGTACTGCTAACAAGCAGAACAACACCACTGTTCTCACCGGTTTGAATATAGGCGGGGAATTGTTGCTGGTTTGCCAACGCAATGATTTCACCGGCGCATTCTTTTTCAAAACCCGGACGGCATAATAATAGAATTTTTTTAAGCATACTCATTAAGGCAGGATGTCAAAAACCGGTTGTACAGTGTACTATAACGCACTTACTAAGGAGAACGGTAATTAGTACAGTCAGCAATCACTTGAGGATACAATGCAGACAGATGAAGTAAAACGTATTATCGAGACCGGTATTAAAGATAGTGAGGCAATGGTAACGGCGGATGGTAGCAAATATACCGCCATTGTAATAGCGGATATTTTCGAAGGCATGAGCATGGTGGCAGAACAGAAAATGGTGTATGCACTGTTAAATGAGCCACTTCAAAGTGGCGCTATGCACGCCTTAACGATTAAGGCCTATACAAAAGCAGAGTGGGCAAAGCAGAATAGTTAGGGAACCTCTGAACAACTTGTGATACTTGAAATTTGCTGAAATAAGTCCTACAGACCGATGCTTATTTTTATTTTTTTGACCAGCGTGTTGAGTGCCTGCAGTCTTGTGGTGAAGCGTTTTTCTGCTGCATCCGCTTCTTCGGCATTGCCTGCGGCGAGTTTAAGTCCTTTATTTACGGCAGCTTCAATATGTTCTACGGCTACAGTGAGCCGTTCGCGCATCTCTTTTTCAAACGTGTACATGCTCTTGTCAAGATGCTGCGCAAAATCATAACGTACCCGGCCGGCCTGGGTATTTGCCAGCTCACGTGCATAAATTCTGGCATTTCTGAGAATTAGCCGGTCACCGAGAAATTTTGGCAGGGCATGAAGCAACGAGGTGGTCATTAACCGCATACTGCCGGGCGCTTCCCAGAATTTGTAATAGAACCTGGATGGAACGCTCCAGTTTGTGTCGGTGCTTACGGTATCAAATGGAATAGCAAACAGGTCTGAAGAAAACCGGTAGAGTTCATCCACCGTGGTATTAATTTTTCCACTGAAGCGGGCACAAATATGTTGAAAGGCGGCTTCAAGTTTTTCATCTTCATCACGACGGAACCGGTCCCAGTCAGCACGCACGGCCTCTATTGCACACTGCCTTAGTGATTCATCCATTTTGTGGGAAGGTAGATGATGCACGTTGTTAAAATGATTGACCACTTCGCTATCAATTTTTCCGCTTATTCGGGACGTTACCTCTTCCACATCTGTGGTGACATCGTTATCAGCCAGATGTTTGACTTCCGCTTTTAACAGAATACTGAAATCTCTGCCTTCCTGTATCATTTCGTCGCGCTTGTTTTTAAATGCCTTTACTTTATGGCGCAATTCTTCTATGGGTACGCTCAGAGAAGAAAGGGTCAGTTCAGTGCTAAATTTTGCCTGGTTGAGGAGCCGTAACAGGCTTCTGGATAGCGAGGTAACCAGCGCATTGTCCCGGTCACGAGCAAGAAAATGTTGCAGGGCTTTAGTGAATACAGGAAAGCCGCTTTTTTCCTGCTGATCTGCCGACTGGCTATCCTGCTCTGCCAGGGCCAGACGTGCGGAAATTGGAAATAATGTTACCGAGTCGCCCATGGTTTCGGTGACGACTTGCGAGACGAAGGCTAGTGATTCATCAAGTTCGTCCGCTGTCAGCATATCCACCTTGTTGAGCAGAAAGAAGATACGGCCTGCATAATCGCGTATCTGCCTGAGAAAATCCTGTTCAACCTGCCCGATGGGCTGATCGACGGAGAGCACCAGTAATACCGCATCGCTACGCGGTAGCATGTCATAGGTTACATCACTATTGTGCTGGTGCACCGAGCCGATTCCCGGTGTGTCAATCAGCCGGACGCCGAGCTTTAGCCAGGGAGAGGGCCAGCGGATATGTACTTCCGCCACCTTTTTTTCGTTGCCGGGGTTACCTTTTTCGGTTGCAAAATCCCATAATGTCTGCACCTCGGCCTGTGTTTCTCTACCATCCTGAAACAGAATTTGCATGGCAGCTGTTTTGCCATATTCGAGAAAGGTGGCAATAGCGGTTAGCGGGATAACTCCCACAGGTAGTACATTTTCACCGATGAGGGCATTGATGACACTGCTTTTTCCCCGCTTGAACTCCCCCATAACAACCAGGTTGAATACATTCGATTCAAGCCGCTGACGCAGGCTTTGCAGTTCGGTAGCTGGCAGGCATTGCAGTGTTTCTGCCTCACCTAGATAGTGCCGGAAGTTATCCGGCAGAGCATCTGATAGCTGTACGGGTGGTGACATAACGTTTGGCTTACCTCATGATACGTTCTTCGTTCTAGCTCAATCGCTCCATATATGTACTGCCTTTCACTCTGGCCTGAATAATCTGTATCATTTCAGGAAATACTTTTGGTGCCGCGGCAATAATATCACCACTTTGCAGATAACCATCCTGGTTTTTAAAATCACTGACAATGCCACCGGCTTCGCGCACAATAAGGGCACCGGCAGCGATATCCCAGGCTTTCAGATTGAATTCCCAGAAACCGTCGATACGGCCAGCGGCTAGCCAGGCAAGGTCGAGGGCGGCAGAACCAGGGCGGCGCAGACCAGCGGTTTTTTGCATCAGAGCCTTCATGGTTTCCAGATAGGTATCGAGGTAGCTCAGGTCGCAATAGGGGAAACCGGTACCAAGTAGGGCGTTATGCAGACCTTTATGATTGCTGACACGGATTTTTTTGCCGTTTAGAGTCGCTCCGTTACCGCGTGAGGCGCTAAACAGTTCCTGTGATAGCGGATCATAGATAACCCCGACCTCAAGCCGGTTTTTATGCTTCAGTGCAATGGAAACGGCAAACTGAGGAAAACCATGCAGGTAGTTGGTGGTGCCGTCGAGCGGGTCGATAATCCACTGGAAATCGGCGGTTTCATTCTGTATTCCACTTTCCTCAGCAAGAATGCCGTATTCAGGGTAGGCGTATTTGAGTATGTCAATAATCGCCTGCTCCGACTGGTAATCGACATTGCTGACGAAATCGTTATTCTGTTTGGTCGTGACCTTTAAGCGATCCAGTCGATCCATGTTACGGACAATAATATCGCCGGCAGCACGTGCAGCTTTTACTGCAATATTTACCATTGGTTGCATAATTTTTTTCAAAGAACGGTGTTAATTCGGCGTATAGCATAGCAGAATAGCGTGTTTGAAACATCCGCAAACTGCTGGAAAAATACGTATGTCTGATGAAATACTGCAACGTGTCCGTATTGTAATGGTTTATACCTCTCACCCCGGTAATATCGGGGCGGCTGCCCGTGCTATGAAAAATATGGGGCTGTCACAACTAGTGCTGGTGGCACCGGCGGACTTTCCAGGTTATGAAGCCTGTCAGCGTGCTGCTGGCGCTGATGATATTTTAAATCAGGCAACAGTTGTCGAAACACTTGAGCAGGCACTGCAAGGTTGCGTGTTCGTTGCCGGTACCAGTGCCCGCAGCCGCACAATTGACTGGTCGGTCTATTCACCTGAAGATTGTGCACAAACCTGTCTGACACATGCCGCAGATGCTGATTGCGATGTTGCTGTTGTTTTTGGCCGTGAGCGCAGTGGCCTGACTAACAAAGAGCTGGAACTGTGTAATGCACTGGTGCATATTCCGACCAGCGAGGTATACAGTTCACTTAATGTGGCGGCGGCAGTGCAGATACTCTGTTATGAATTAAGGCGCACAGCATTAAAAAATGTATCCGCAGAACCGTTGCCCCAGGGCAAAAAGCACAGTGATGATGTGCTTGCCAGTATGGATGCATTGGCAGGATTGTATCAGCACCTTTTTTCGGTGCTGGAGCAGGTGCGATTTTTTGGCACCCATGAACCCGATATAGTCATGCGTCGAATTAAGGGGCTGTTTAATCGAGCAGGAACTACACAACGTGAAGTAGCTATTTTTCGGGGGATCTGTTCAGCTATACAGGGCAGAAAATATCGTAGAGATAAACATTAATAGTGACACAATAGGTATAATTGCCATTCCTTTCAAATTAGTCAGTGGAGTATTTTTATGCCTTCTTTTGATGTTGTTTCCGAAGTGGATAAACATGAATTAATGAACGCGGTCGATCAGATTAACCGTGAAGTAAGCTCGCGGTTTGATTTCAAGGGCAGTGATGCCAAAATTGAATTAAAAGAGTCAGAAATGAAGTTTGAAGCCCAGAGTGGTTTTCAACTCAAACAGATGCGCGATATTATGATAAACAAACTTACCCGGCGAGGTATTGATACGCGCTGTCTGGATCGTTCAAAAGTAGAGGAACGTGGTTTGCGAGCCTATCAGACAATTACTGTGAAGCAGGGTATTGATAGCGAAACGACGAAGAAAATTGTCAAATTAATTAAAAGCAATAAATTTAAGGTGCAGGCAGCTATTCAGGGTGAACAGATTCGCATTACTGGTAAGAAGCGTGATGATCTACAGTCCATAATGGCTTTTCTCAAGGAGTCAGAAATTGAACAGCCATTACAATTTACTAATTTTAGAGATTGATCCGGTTACGTTTTATCGTCAAGTATTGAATGGATCCGTTTTATTAACTCTGTTTTTCTATAAGGTTTAGCAAGTAGATGGGTGATAAATTTTTCCTGAC
>CAYXNL010000040.1:17533-21603 GCA_964466455.1 uncultured Thiotrichaceae bacterium | reverse complement strand
CTTATTCCACGCTGATGCCCAATGCCCGCAATAGTTGTTGGTTTATAAGGTTTACGCATATTGCGTATAGTCCCGTCAGTGAAATATATTGCCATGATATTTGGTATTATTGCGTTGCAGTATTTAAGTGATTATAGGATTTCAATATATTGTAGTGTTTTTGTACTACTTTTGTACCGCTTTCTTGGGAGTGGCACCGTACAGAGCTTAAAATTCTTACATAATTATAGGTCGTTATGTAACAATTATTTTTGTAAAAAACAGTAAAAACACACAAAAAACCTATAGTAAACAATAAGATATGATTTCTTACATATTTTTTAACAATATGTAACAATTATTAGCTAAAAAAGGCAGAAAAATGATGTATCAGGAAGGTAATGGCATAGAAAAAAATCCGCAGGAAGCAAAACGGCTGTATAAACTGGCTGGTTTTGATGACATGTAACGTACTTTCTATAATACGGAAATAATTCATAATAATTCTAAAGGCAGTACTAAAATGCGCCCAGCCCACTTATTAACCGTAATTGAAAAGGAATATATCAGTACCCAGAGCGGTCACCACACTCCGGTGATGTTGTGGGGTGCTCCCGGTGTTGGGAAGTCACAGATGGTGGCGCAGGTGGCTGAAATACAAAATACCCCACTTATTGATATTCGTCTGTCACAAATGGAGCCCAGTGACCTGCGAGGAATCCCTTTTCGTCGGGGTGATGTGGTGGAATGGGCCATTCCATCCATGCTACCGAATGCGACACGCCATGGTGAACAGGGTATTCTATTTCTGGATGAAATTACCTCGGCACCACCAAGTGTATCGGCTGCTGCGTACCAGCTTATTCTTGACCGGAAACTGGGTGAATATGAAGTTCCTGCTGGCTGGGCAATTATTGCTGCCGGCAATCGTCAGGGTGATCGCGGAGTTACCTACAGTATGCCATCGCCACTGGCAAACCGGTTTTCCCATTATGAGGTGGATATAAACCTGGATGACTGGGTAAACTGGGCCTATGCCAATGGCATTGATGAGCGGGTGATTGCCTTTTTACGTTTTCGTCAGGATCTGTTATTTGAATTTGATCCAGCACAGAATCCAGCGGCTTTTCCTTCGCCACGCTCGTGGGAATTTGCCCATCGAGCGCTGCACAAATTTGGTGACCATCCCGAACTGTTTTCCGGCGCATTGCAGGCCTGTGTTGGTAAAGCTGCCGGCATCGAACTGGCGGCATTTATCGCCAGTCTCGACCAGATGCCGGATCTAGACGCTATTGTTAACGGTGAAAGTGTGGACACACCGATAGATATTGATCTGCAATATGCGGTTGCCACTGCTCTGGTCGGTCGTGCTATCCGTGCAAAAGATAACGATGACGCATGCAGGGTACATGGCAATATCCTGAATTATGCCAATAGCTTTCCACAACGGGAAATGGGGGTAATGCTGGTATCGGACATGCACCGTGCCATCGGTCAGGAACTCTTCAGCGTGCCGGAATTTGCCGTGTGGGCAGATAAAATTGCCGATTTAATGTTGTATTAAAAACACTGCCTGCAAATAAAGCAAGGGACGTGAATGTTTAAAACTGGAAAAGTTTTTCCTTTGCATTTTTTGCGGCTTAAAATATTATGAGCGATTACCCCGATGTAGAACAGAAACTTGCTGCGGCCAGAACCAGGTTGATTCTGGATAAGCCGTTTCTCGGCGCGCTGGTTTTGCGTCTGTCAATGGTTGCCGGTGACCCGAAATGGTGTGAGACCACATTTAGTGACGGGAAAACTTTTTATTACAATGTCGATTATATTGATGCACTGAATGCCGAGCAGACACAGTTTTCTCTGTCGCATGAAGCGTTGCATTGTGCTCTGTCTCATTTTCATCGCCGCGGTCATCGGGTAAAACACCGTTGGGACCTGGCCTGCGATTACGCCATTAATCCACTGTTAATCAAGGATGGATTAACACCCGTTCCCGATGCCATGCATCTTCGCGAATACGAAGGAATGACTGCGGAAGAAATTTATCCCTGCCTGGAAGATAATGAAAACGGTGGTGAGCATGATCTGGAAAATAAGCAGCAAAGTGAGGAAGCCGATAATGATGAGGATCAATCTAGGCAGAACCAGAGCGGCGGCGGCAAGGAAAAAGAAAAACGGAATGATGAGCAAACGCAGGGTCAGGGAAAACAGGATAATTCCAGAGAAGATGCAGGCAAGGGCGGGCTTGCCCAGCAACCTGCTGGTATGTCGGTACAGGAGGAAGATGATTTAAGTCTACAATGGGATCAGCGTCTTGCTGGCGCGGCTCAACAGGCGTTACAGTCGGGGAAACTCGAGGGTGAAATGGCGCGTATGGTCGATCACCTGCTCCAGCCAAAACTTCCCTGGCGTATGTTGCTGGCACGCTATATGACTGCCACCGCACGGGAAGATTACAGTTATGCCCGACCCTCCACGCGACGTGGCGACCCGGCAATTTATCCGAGTATGCGTAGTAATGAAACCAGTATTGTGGTGGCAGTAGATACCAGTGGTTCGATTAGTGCAGAAGAAATAGAAGAATTTATTTCTGAAATTAATGCCATTAAAAGTCAGGTACGAGCCAGTGTAACCCTGTTGACCTGTGACTCGAAATTAAATTATGGCTGTCCGTGGATATTTGAAGCCTGGGATAACTTCCGCTTCGATATTAAAATACGTGGTGGCGGTGGTACCAGCTTTAAACCGGTATTTGAATGGGCGACAGCGCAGGATAAAGTGCCGGATCTGTTGGTTTATTTTACCGATGCAGAAGGTTTTTTTCCAGATGATGAACCGGATTTTCCGGTAACATGGCTGGTAAAGGGTAAGGCAAAAGTGCCTTTTGGTGTACGGGTGCAGTTAAATTAATACCATGCTTAAAATAGTGAGTAGATTTTATGGCGCTCTCTGCAGAAGATAGTTTACGTCTTAATGTTTTGTTTACGCAGGAGCTTTATGCGATACGTATAGATGAATCAAAAATGACTGTTTTTGCGCTTACTGCGAAAGGTGAAGCAAAAATTCCACTAAATCCGATTGGCAAAGATGACCCTTATATCAGGGAAATTAAAATACTGTTTAGTACGCACGTTATGGGATCACTGGGAGGGTATCCGATTTTCCTCAAACACTGGACTCGAATGGGACAGGCACGTGATGAAAGTCTGGCGCAGATGTTGCTGCTGGGTGAGCCTGAAGCGGTTGTTGCTGTTGTGCATGCCCCAGGGTTGACCGATGAGCTTGCCGCCAGAGCATGGTGGGCGATGCCAACAGCAGAAAACGCACGGCGTATGCTGGAAAAAAAAGCGGTAGCTGAAGGACGAACAGGGAAAGAACTGGCAGATTTTCTGCTTGAGTTTTTGCCGTTTGAAGCAGATCATAAAGATCTCATTGAGTCTGTTAGTCGGGTATTACAGCCGGGTTTGATTACTCATCAGGAAAAAGAAAGGTTGTGGAAAAAGGCAAAAATGAAACGCAGCTTTTATGTGGGATTTCTGCATGCCTGTGCTGATAATTTGCCACTTGATATACCATCACATCCCTTACATAATCGGTTAAAAGAAAATTTAGCTACTTTGATTAATGCTGGTAATCCCTATGCAATATTGCTGGAAAAACTTCTTTCAGCCACAGGCCAGGCATTTTTATATACAGTCGACGAAGCGTTAAAAAAACCAGGGAATCAGGATGTCGTCGTATCTCTGCTGGATGCAATTTCCGCATATTTCACGACTATCAGACCGGAATGTTTCTGTGAAAATAATATTGATATAATTTGCGCACAGGTGGATGAGATCTGTTGCAGTGACCGGAAGGAAATACAACAACTGTTACAGATAGACAGGGTCGGCGAGTATGCAGAAAAAATAAAATGTTACCTTCGTGCTATGCTGGTTCTTTCCTGTTTAAGTGTGAAGCTGGTTGATCCAATTTTTGCACATAGCGATGCTATTGGTAGCGTTATGCGTAAAAAAATAAAATCAGTCAGTGATCCGATTTTTGAACAACTACAGATATTACGTGACTGATAAATATGGCTGACAAATATG
>CAYXNL010000040.1:14767-17433 GCA_964466455.1 uncultured Thiotrichaceae bacterium | reverse complement strand
AAATATGCGCCTTGATAAGGTTCTGCTTACTCTGGATGTGCGCTTAAAAACAACGGATTTATTGCAGTATTTACCCTGTTCTGTAAATATTATCGGTCGCGCACTGGCTGAAATAGCCATACAATATGAGACAGAGAATAGAACTGCCTATTACCCGGCAATTGAGTTTTTTAAAACCCATAATAATATTGATCCTCAATTAATTGAATCAGCCGAACAGGTGTCCTGGCTGGTAGCAAAACTTGTACGTGAAATTATACAGAAAAAACTACAGTCAATTTTTTCGTCCGTGCAGTTTCTGTCGATTCAGACGCTTGCGTTTAATATGCCAAAAGTTCGGCCAAATCAGGCCGGTGCCAGTGAGAAACTGATCAGCCATTACACCCCTGATACCGTTAAAATTGAACTGGTCCTGACGATGATGCGCCATAATAGTGACCATGCCGATGACCGGGCAGAACCGTATGCACGAAAGATGATATTCCGCTGGCTGAAAGCGGAATTCGAAAGTATTACGATAACAGCTTCAAAAAAATACAGTGAATGAGAATAAACTACTCCGCAGCAAACTGCTGGGAATAAACGCTAAGGAATATTAATCAATATCTCGTAACAGTTCATTCAGACCAACCTTGCTACGGGTTTTAGCGTCCACCTGTTTTACAATGACTGCACAATACAGGCTGTATGTACCATCTTTAGATGGCAGGTTACCGGAAACAACAACCGATCCGGCGGGGATACGTCCATAACTGATTTCACCCGTTTCCCGGTTGAAGATTTTTGTACTCTGGCTAATATAAACGCCCATTGAAATAACTGCGCCTTCTTCAATAATTACGCCTTCAACAATTTCTGAACGGGCACCGATAAAACAGTTATCCTCAATAATCGTAGGGGCCGCCTGTAATGGTTCGAGTACTCCTCCAATACCAACACCACCGGAAAGGTGAACATTTTTACCAATTTGCGCACAGGAGCCGACTGTTGCCCAGGTATCCACCATGGTGCCGGAATCGACATATGCACCGATATTTATATAGGAGGGCATCAGAACCACACTGGGGGCAAGATAGGAGCCAAAGCGGGCGGTAGCTGGTGGTACGACCCTTACACCTGAATTACGAAAATCACGGGTATTGTGTTCGGAAAATTTTGAATAAACCTTGTCGTAGTAGTTGGTAAATCCGCCTTTTATAAATTCATTGTCATTAATTCTGAATGATAATAATACCGCTTTTTTCAGCCATTCATTAACAATCCAGTTACCGTCAATTTTATCTGCGACACGAACCTTACCGGCATCAAGTAGCGTGACTGCTTCGGTGACAGCGTCGGATATATGTGTTCCAACATTACGTGGGGTAATATTGCTACGGTGTTCAAAGGCTTCTTCAATTGTTGCCTGTAGTTCTGACAGATGTAATTCAGACATAATGTTTCCCGTTCCTGTTTATCGTTGTATGGTTATATTAGGGCATCTCTATTAGTTAATTCAATGTTTGTATGTAATATTTGATACGAGTTGCCGCTTCAGTACATTCCTTCAATGATGCTACCAGCGCCAGGCGAATATGTGAGTATCCCGGATTATAATGATCGACTTCACGTGAAAGAAAACTACCAGGTAAAACAGTAACATTCTGTGACAGGTATAGATCTCTGGCAAAGCGGGTGTCATCTATGGGAGTTTTTAGCCACAGGTAAAATCCGGCATGGGGGCGTCTGAGATGAATGACACCCTTCAAAATAGTCATTACTGTATCAAATTTCTCAGTGTAACGCCTGCGGTTTTCAATGACGTGCTGTTCATCACTCCAGGCGGCAAGACTCGCATACTGCGCCGGGGGTGCCATTGCACAGCCATGATAAGTTCGATATAACAGAAAGGTTTTAATCAACGCAGCATCACCGGCGACAAAACCGGAACGTAAACCTGGCAGGCTGGAGCGTTTTGACAGGCTATGAAAGACGATGCAGTTTTTATAGTTATTAACACCAGCATTACTGGCCGCCTGCAATAAACCGGCAGGTGGTGGGTTGTCTTCAAAATAAATTTCGGAATAACATTCATCGGATGCAATAATGAAATTAAATTTTTCTGCCAGTATGATCAGCTTAGCCAGTGTTTGTTCGGTAATAACACTGCCGGTTGGATTACCCGGTGAGCATAGATAGATAATCTGACAACGTTGCCATATTTTATCACTAATGGTATCAAAATCTGGCAGGTAATCGGTCTCGATTCCGATGGGGTAATAATAAGGTTGTGCTCCGGCGAGCAGCGCAGCACCTTCATATATCTGGTAAAACGGGTTAGGCATTAGTACCAGCGGGGAGCCATACGTGGTTTCAGTACGATCAACAAAACACTGTGCAAAGGAAAATAATGCTTCGCGGGTACCATTTACAGGAATAATATGATGATCGGCCTGAATACTGTTCGCCGGTAAGTGAAAGCGTTGTCTTAACCAGTGTGCGATGGCTTCGCGTAAGGTGTTCATTCCACGCGTTAGTGGATATTGATTAGTTAATGTCAGATGCTCCTGTAATGCATTAATGGCGATTGCCGGTGCAGCGTGTTTGGGTTCACCAATGGATAATGCAATATGGCCTTCTACCTCGGGATTGCAATTCTCTTTCAGGGTAGAGAGTTTTTCAAACGG
>CAYXNL010000040.1:0-14667 GCA_964466455.1 uncultured Thiotrichaceae bacterium | reverse complement strand
TCTGTATGGAAAGAAGATGATATGCAACTGGATGTTCTGGTGACGCCAGATGGGGGTATTTCTTTTCCACTGGCCGGAGAAATTCATGCGAGTGGCCTGACCACTGAACAGTTAAGGCAGGTACTGGTAAAGAAATTAAAACGTTATATCCCGCAACCTGTTATTACGGTAAGCGTGATACAGTCGGTCAGTAATAAGGTATATGTAATTGGTAAGGTAGCCCGACCTGGTGAGTTTATCGCAACTGGCTACCTGGATGTGCTACAGGCATTAAGCCTTGCCGGTGGAGTCACTCCCTATGCAAGCGCCGATGAAATAAAAATAATCCGGCGTACGTCCAAAGGAAATAAGGTATTTAATTTTGATTATGATGAAGTTGTTGATGGCAATCAACTGAATACGAATATTTTATTAAAAGCCGGTGATACAGTCGTTGTGCCCTAGCAGTTTGTTGTATCAGTTTCAGACGAATTATCTGTTCGTATTATTACTGTGACTATCCGTTTCTCCTGCACATTAATCCGTTTCCCGTTAGTATGGGTTCTATTCATGCTGGCTGGTCGGAGTTATGCGGCACAATGGTCGCTGAAATCTGATGTCGATGCCCGTACCAAATATGACGATAATATTTTTGTTACCCGTGAAAATCCAGAGAGTGTGAGTAGCCTCACTGTTACACCATCGGTTGATGCGATTGTTAAGGAAGCTCAATGGGAAGGGGATCTGAATGCGCGCATACGGAGTAATAAATATTCTGACCATAACCTCAACAGTAATGACCAGTTTCTGGACCTCACTGGGCGTTATAATGGCCAACGTAGTAATTTCAGCCTGAATGCAAATTATGATCTGGACAGTAGCCTTAGTTCAGAATCATCCGATTTTGGCCTGGTCGGGCGCAGAGTAAACCGTAAAAACAGGAGCATCACGCCGCAGTATACCCGTATGCTGACAGAGCGGCTGGCACTGATTTTATCCTACAGTTATTCCGCTGTAGACTACCTTGATGCGGGAAATACCGGGTTTATTTCCTACATTGCAAAGACAGACTCGGGTTCATTTGTTTACAACCTGACGGAAAAAGATAAACTCACCCTGAGTTTGCAGTCTCTGGATTATAAAAGCCTTAACGATACCTATACCTATACCTTATTAACCTCACGTTTTGGTATCGAGCATCAATTTACAAAAATACTCTCGGCTGATTTTTCAGCCGGTGTGTCACGGCAAAATACCAACAGTCAGGTATCGCAGGCATTTAAATTTTTTGGTAATATTATTGTGTTGACACAAGATGTTAGCTCTAATAACCGGGGGTTTGTCCTGGATGCGGGGATAAAGCAGCAACTGGAGAGTGGTCAGATAGAAGCGAGGCTCAGTCGGGACAATACCACAAACTCATTTGGCGGGCTTAACCAGGTTGATACAATCAAACTGAACTATAACCATCAATTGTCTGCATTATGGCGATATCAGATAAGAGGACGCTATGAGGATGTAACTGCAATCGGCACGGGTACCCGTATCACTGATCGCAAGGTTTTATTCTTTGATACGGTTATGTCCTATTCGTTGAATAGAAACTGGTCAGTAAATGGTTCCTATCGTTATGTACAACGTAAGTTTGCCGATACTGGCGTAAATACCGGTGGAAAAGTACCTGTTTCAAATAGAATTTATCTTGGCATGACGTATAATTTCCCGACCTTCTCTACATTTTAATTATTCATAAGCTATTATATTGACAGCTTATCATCAATCATTTACTTAACTGGCTGAGCTACATATAAAGATGGAAGAACAGACTAAAGAACTAAAAGATTACCTCATTGCAATAAAAAAACGCAAAACAACAGTTATTACCATTACGTTGGTCATATTTCTGTTGACGGTTATTATCGCTTTTATTATTCCGCCTAAATATAAATCTAGCGCCACCATATTGATTGAACAGCAGGAAATTCCGTCTGATCTGGTGCAATCCACGGTAACCAGTTACGCTGACCAGCAGATTCAAACTATTCAGGCACGGGTAATGACCCGAACCAATCTGTTAAAAATAATTGATAAATTTAATCTCTACAAAAATGAACGTGAGTTTGAGACGACCGATGAGATTATTGAAAAAATGCAGGATGATGTGGGGCTGAATGTTATTAGTGCGGATGTTGTTGATCCGAGGACAGGGCGGCCAACGGTTGCAACCATTGCCTTTTCGGTATCGTATGATGGTGAATTCCCGGCACAGGTGCAACAGGTTGCCAGTAAATTATCGTCATTATATTTGAATGAAAATTTAACTAACCGTTCGCATAAAGCGGCCGATACTGCAAAATTCTTTCAGCAGGAATCAGCACGTTTAAGTCAGAAGATGAGTGGTCTGGAAGCTAAACTGGCAAAATTCAAGCAGGATAATGCCGATTCTTTGCCGGAACTGCAAACCTTGAATATGCAGATTCTGGAGAAAATGGAAACTGATCTTTCTACACTAAGTACAAATTTAAATTCATTAAATGAACGTCGTTTTTATCTAAGTAGCCAACTGGCGCAGATGAATCCGGGCAATCCATCAATTCCCGATGCCGCTGCACAGTTAAAATCGTTACAGGCACAATATGCGACAGCCCGGGCAAAATATTCCAGTCATCACCCGGATGTCATACGGTTGAAACGGGCAATTGAGCTGCTTAAAAAACAAACGCATACCGAGGATGACACCACGGCACTGGCAGAAGAGCTTGATAGCCTGCGTTATGAGCTAAAACAGGACGAAAAGAAATACACTCCTGATCATCCCGATGTTATTGCGTTAAAAAGCAGAATTGCAAGTTTAACAAAAACGCTGCAACAGGCACTTAAACAGAATCATCAAAAAACCGCCAACTCAGTTGAAAATCAGGCTCTTGAGCAGCAATCGGATAACCCGGCCTATCTGACCATACAGGCACAACTGAACGGTGTGAATAGCCAGATAAAGGCAATTACTGTCCAACGTGTACAACTTAAGAGAAAGATTGCACAAATGGAGAAGGACTTATATAAAACGCCTGAGGTCGAACGTGATTATCTGGTATTAAAGCGTAATTATGATAATGCGGTTAACAGCTATCAGGATATTCAGGCGAAAAAAATGCAGGCAGATCTTGCCAGACAACTCGAGTCAGAAAGTAAAGGTGAGCGCTTTACACTGATTGACCCGGCAGCATTGCCCGAAGATCCGATTAGCCCTAATCGTCCGGCTATTATTTTTCTTGGCCTTGTTTTAGCGAGTGGTTGTGGTATTGGTTTCGCTTTTGTTTCCGACGCGATCAGTGCTACCGTGCGGGGTGCAAAAAGCATACAGACATTACTGGGTACATTACCCTTATCAGTTATACCATACGAGTTAAACCTGGCTGATATAAGCAGAAAAAAACGCATACGAAAACGAATTATTATCTTATTTGTTCTGACGATTATTTTTGCATTATTGTTCATCAATTTTTTTATTACACCGCTGGATGTTTTATGGTTCAGACTTTTGCGAAAAATAGAACTGTTAACCTCTTGAGAAGTTATTTTTTAATGATATTAGCCATTTTTATGACCAATGATTATTACCAACTACTGAGTATCTTGTAATGGAAAAAATTCAACAGGCGATCGATAAAGCTCGTTCAACAAGAGAAGGCAAGCCTGACGGACAGCCGCAACAGGCAAATGAAACCACGGATGTCTCGGCGATAAAATATACAAAAACGCAGCAAATAAACAGCTCGATTGATTTGCAGCTTGAAAATCGTATTATCAATTTAAACAAACATAATGCATATGCCGATGCGTTTAAAATTTTAGGCACCCAGGTTGTACAGCGCATGGAAGAAAACCACTGGAAGTCACTGGCCATAGCAGGTGTCGGTACGGATGGGGGGGCAACAACGACAGCGATTAACCTGGGGATAAGTATTGCCAAAGAAGTTGAATATACCGTACTTGTGGTGGATGCTAATTTGCGCGAGCCAGCGCTACACAAACATTTTGGCATACAACCTAAGTATGGCTTAAGTGATTATTTGCACAACAGGATTGATTTATCAGATATTTTAATTAAACCGGCGAATATCGATCATTTTGTCCTCTTGCCAGCAGGACAACCGTTATTACATTCAGCAGAAATGTTGTCTTCACCAAAAATGTGTTCACTGGTTGAGGAACTAAAAGAACGCTATCCGAAACGTATGGTGTTGTTTGATTTACCGGCGGTTATTGGCACGGCAGATACTTTATCTTTTGTTCCCTGTGTCGATGCAACCCTGCTGGTGGTTGAAGATGATGTCAGTCGAGAAATTGATTTAAAAACAGCCGTTGAATATTTATCCAATACTAATATTATCGGTACGGTATTAAATAAAGCCAGGTATTAAAGATGATTTGATTAAGGATGCTCTGATATAGTATGCAAATGACATGACCGGCAGAAAAAACAATCAATAAAAATAATAATTATGGATCATTTAATCAAGCCCTATCAGGGGGAGTTAAAAAGCTGTCTGATTGATGAAGCTGCCGCCGAAGCACTAAAGCTGGAATCGGAAAAATTTCAGGCGATTACCCTGTCACAGCGCCAGCAATGTGATCTTGAAATGTTAATGAATGGTGGTCTGTCGCCATTAACCGGTTTTATGACAGAAGCTATGTATGATTCAGTGCTGGCATCTACCCGTTTACCTGATGGTGTTTTATGGCCCATTCCCTATTATCTTGATATCACCGAAAACGAGGCAGAAGATATTGTCATAGGTAGTCGGCTGGCTTTACGCGATACCGAAGGTTTTATGCCGGCAGCGTTGACGGTTGAAAGTATCTGGACACCGGATAAGCACAAAGAAGCCCAGGCCATTTATGGCACCCAGGATCCAGCTCATCCCGGCGTCGATTATCTGTATCATTCGGTTAACAATGTTTATATTGGTGGCACGATCGAAGGTGTGCAATTACCCTTTTCCTATGATTTTGAAACCCTGCGCCATACCCCTGAAGATTTACGCTTAAAATTTGTTAAATTAGGCTGGTCAAATATTGTTGCCTTTCACACCAGTAAACCCATGCATCGGGTACACTATGAAATGACCATGCGGGCGGCAAAAACTGCCAATGCACATATATTAATTCACCCGGTTATTGGTATGTCTAAACCGGGTGATCTGCAGTATAACGCCAGAGTGCATTGTTATCAGGCCATTCTGAAACATTATCCTCAAAGTCTGGTTACTTTGTCATTATTACCCGTGGCGATGCGCATGGCCGGGCCTAAAGAAGCATTGATGAATGCCATTATCCGGCAGAATTATGGATGTACGCATTATATCGTTGGCACAGAACACGCCGCTCCGCCGAATGTGCGTGATAATGCCGGACGTTTTTATGCCAGTGGCAGTGCACAACAATATGTCCAGCAATTTGCGGATGAGCTGGCAATTCAAATAATTGTCATGGAAGAACTATGCTACGATGAAGAAAAATCTCGCTATATCGAACGCAGGCTGGAAAATAATCCACATTGCAGCAATCTATCTTTTTCTAATAAAAAGATTATTGATGCCATTGCCACAAATGAAGATATACCGGTCTGGGTCAGCTACCCCGATGTCCTGGCGGTACTGAAAAAAGTTTGTCCGCCCCGTTCAGAAAAAGGATTTACCCTGTTTTTTACCGGTCTGTCCGGTTCGGGTAAATCAACCCTGGCAAGAATTATTTACGCCAAATTTATTGAAGAAGGCCAACGCCCCGTCACTTTACTGGATGGCGATGTCGTGCGTTTGAATCTGTCCAGTGAGCTGGGGTTTTCCAGAAAAGACCGGTTGATCAATGTGAGTCGAATTGCTTATGTTGCCAGTGAAATTACCAAAAATCAGGGCATAGCCATTTGTGCGCCCATTGCGCCTTACACGATCATGAGACGTGAAGCACGTAAAAAAATTGAACAATATGGTGCATTTATTGAGATTTATGTTGCCACGTCATTGGAAGAATGTGAAAAACGCGATAGAAAAGGTCTCTATGCTAAAGCCAGACAGGGAATTATTCCAGAATTTACCGGTATCAGTGACCCGTATGAATTGCCACAACAGCCTGAAATTCGTGTTGATACAGAAGATCTTACGCCAATGCAGGCGGCACAGGAAATATATCTGTATCTGGTGCGTGAAGGTTATATTATCTAAGCGACAGTTAACGAAATAGCAATGATGTAAAACATAAAATAGACTATACTCGCAATGATTTATTCACATATCTGATAATATCATATCTTTTAAATAAAAAACCCAGGCAATTAAGGTACAAACATGACTCGTACTATTAAAATTCTGTTACTCATCTGTTTTACGGCTTCAGTTATTACCGCCTGTGGCGGGGCCGATGAACGTAAAAACGCTTATCTTGAAAAAGCCAAGCAGTCGATTGCAGCGGGGAATCTGGATAAAGCCCGTATCGAATTAAAAAATGTATTACAGATTGACCCAAAATACAGTGATGCCTATTTTCAACTGGGAAAAATTTATGAGCAGAAAAAAGATTATCGTCAGGCCTTTGGTAATTATTCCAAAGCGGCTGAGTTAAACCCGGATAATTTTGCTGACCAGGCAAAACTCGGGCGTTTTTATCTGCTTCTGGCACATGATCTAACGAAAGCAAAAGAAAAACGTGATCTGATACTTAAAAAAGAGCCACAAAACATTGATGGGTTATTGTTAAAAGCCGGGATTGATTTTTTTGACAAAAAACCAGCTGAAGCACTGGCTATTTCGCAGAGTATTTTTAAACGTGATCCTGCCCATGTTGAAAATGCCAGTTTTCTTGCCAATCTTTATCTACAGAAGAAGCAGCCGGAAAAAGCCATTGATGTGCTTGAAAAGTCATTGGCAAAAGATAAAAATAATATACAGTTAACCCGGCTACTTGCAAAAGTACTGGTAAGCAATAAAAAATATTCCAAGGCAGAAAAAATATATCAGAATTTACTACAAAAAAAACCTGATGATTTTATCAGTTACACAGAACTTGCCGCTTTTTATAATCTAACGGGTGACAAACAAAAAGCCGAATCAACCCTTCGCGCAGCGATAGAAAATAAGTCGGATTCTGTGGACAGGCAGTTAACCCTGGCAACATATATTCGGGCAGTCAAGGGTAATAAAGCGGCTGAAGCTGAATTGGTGGCTTTAATCAAAAAATCACCTGCCATGGGTAAATTAAGAATCAGCCTGGGCACATTATATGTATTAGACAAAAACACTGACAAAGCCAGACAGGTTTTCAAAACAGCGGTAAAAGATTTTTCGGATGATGTAACCGGTGTAACTTCCCGGATTGCGCTGGCATCACTGTATATGCAGGCGAAACAGAAAGATGAAGCATTAAAAGAATTACACGATGCGATTGCGATTGCACCGAATAATCCAAAAGTTAATTTACTACTGGCTAAAATTGATATATCAAACAAAGCTTATCAGAATGCGGTCATTGCGTTACGTGTGGTGGTGAAGGAAGATCCTGCAAACGTTGATGCCTATTTTCTGCTGGCAGCCACACATCAGGCGCTGGGTGAAAAAGAACAGGCAAAAGCCGTGTTAAATAATGCATTTGAGAATAATCGCTCCAATCCCAAAGCATTAATGAAGTTAGCTAAATATTATGGCAGTATAAAAGACATGGCTAATACCGAAAAGATGGTTGATAGTTATCTGGCCATCGACAATTCAAATTACGAAGTCCGATCAATGAAAGCGGCTCTGTTAAATAAACAAAAGAAATTTGAACAGGCAAAACTGGTTGCGATAAAACTGGTAAAACAATTTCCAGCTAATGCCAATGGTTATATACAATCCATCCCTTATCTGGTACATGAGAAAGACAATAAAAAACTGGTCGATTTATTAAAGCAGGGTTATGCAAAAGTTAAGAATAACCGTCAGATATTAAAATTGTTAACTTCAATACAAATTAATACGGGAAACAGCAGTGATGCAATAAATCGAGTTCAAGCTGCGATAAAGAAATCACCGACTGATGTTGACCTGAAACTGTTATTAGCAAAGATATACCTGTCCACCAAAGCTAATGTAAAAGCAGAAGCTAAATTAAAAGAAATCATTCAACAGCAGCCTGCTACGGCAGAAGCCTATATGTTATTGGCTGATCTGTATAATAAACAGGGAAAGAAAGGCAAAAGACTGAAAGTTATACAGCAGGGTAGTCAGGCTAGTAACAATATTAAACTTTCGATCACACTGGCAACTATCTATGAAGCAGCAGGACAGTATGATAATGCTGTAAAAACCTATGAATCGATACTCGAAAAGCATAAGAATAATTTACTGGCAATGAATAATCTGGCCTCTGTTTTATCGGATCATCGGCAGGATAAAAGTAGTTTGAAGCAGGCCAAAGCGCTAGCGGATAAACTCAAACAGACCAAACAACCGGTCGTTCAGGATACAGTTGGCTGGGTATATTATAAAGCCGGTGATTATAAAGCAGCCATCGAGAGCCTGAAACAGGCAGTTAAGACTGCGCCAAATATTAATATATTTAATTATCATCTTGGCATGGCCTATAAAGCGACGGGTGATAAAGCTAATGCGAAGGTCTATCTTGATAAGAGCTTGAGTAATAATAAAAATTTCTCGGCAAAAGACAAAGCTGAAGCTGCTTTAAAGAGCCTTTGATAAATATATTATTACTTCCCCGTTAGCTTACCTGAGACATGGTTGAGAGCAGCAGGGAAAACACTATATAAATAGTTATGGAGTCTCTGATTGATTATGAATGATTCAGCTTGCTAGATACAATTTCACTCATTGATCAGAGGTTCTTATACAGGTTAGTTACATATTTCAGTTTTATTAAAATGGTTTATGTGATATGAATATAGGCGCAATCAGTTACTCCATTAGCGCTTTTACCTATCTTGTTTTTTTCGCTATTCTTCTGACGGATAAACATAAGGGTTTAACCAAACTGGCATTATTAATTGCAACGGCATCAAGCTGTTTGTGGTCAGTCGCCCTGGTTTTTGAAGCACTGGCAGGCATTAAAGATTTATCGCCTAATGCGCTGGAATATATAAAAAGCGCCAGTTGGCTATTCTTACTGGAACGTCTGCTCAGCACTGCATACAAAGAACGCTACAGCCCGACGATATTACGTAGAGTTCGTATTATTTTCAGCCTTTTTATTGCTATTCTGTTTATTCCTGTTGCGCTTAAATATTTTCTGAATGGCGTACATTTATTTAAAGCAACTGATTATCTGACATTTATCTTCCTGTTGCTGGCTGTGTTAACCATTGTGCTTATCGAGCAGGTATATAGAAACACCCGTACTGAACAACGATGGACTATTAAGTATCTTTGTATTGGTCTGCTTGGTATGAGCCTGTTTGATTTTTATATGTATTCAGATAGCCTGTTGTACCAGCGTATTGATCCAGTGCTCTGGCAAACACGAGGATTTGTTTACGCACTAATTGTGCCACTGCTGGGTATCAGTATATCACGTGACCCGATGTGGTCACCCGAAATATTTATATCACGTCGTGTTGTTTTCCATACCACAGCTTTACTAACCAGCGGCATTTACCTGATGGTGATGGGGTTTGCCGGGTATTATGTTAGAGATTTTGGTGGTAACTGGGGACTGGTTGCGCAGGCTATTTTTCTATTTTCAACCATTCTTATTTTAATATTGTTTCTCTCTTCACGACGAATTCGAGCACGAATTTATGTGCTGGTTAATAAACATTTCTATCCTTATAAATATGACTACCGGGAAGAATGGCTGCGTTTTATCCGTACGGTTTCATCAACCAGTGATGATCGATCTATTTATCATAAATCAATTAAATCTATTGCACAGATTATCGAAAGTCCTGGGGGAATGTTGTGGTTAAGGAAAGAGGATGGTTTTTTTTATTGCGTTGATAGCTGGGAAATGCCCGTTGTGAAAGAACGGCAACCAGCTGGGTCATCATTACCAAAATTTATGGAGGATAATGAGTTTGTTATCAGTGTGGACGAATTTGAACAACAGCCTCAGGTCTATAATCGCCTCGGTTTTCTTGAATTACCGGACTGGATTAAAACAATCCGACCCTGGTTAATTGTGCCATTAATTAATAATGAATTATTAATCGGCTTTATTGTACTCAAACATGTACCGGCTCGGCAGAAGTCATTTAACTGGGAAGATAGTGATTTGCTGAAAACAGCGGCCAGACAGGTGGCAACGTTCATTGAACAGGTAAATGCATCCAAAGCATTGGCAATAGCCAAACAATTTGAAAGTTTTAATAAGGTTTCTACCTATGTAGTACATGATATTAAAAACCTTATTGCCCAGTTAACCCTGATTTCCAGTAATGCAGAAAAACATATGCATAATCCACTATTTATGGAAGATGTATTTAAGACAATTAATAATTCTGTCAGTAAAATGAATAAAATGATGGAGGTATTACGGGGAAAATCCAGTACAAATAATTCCAGCAGGGTGGATGTAATCAAGGTACTGGAGGAACTGGTACATCAGCGTGAGATTTCCGGTGGCAAGCCTGTCCCCGTTCTGATCTGTGAATCCCATACCTGTAGTGTGAAAGCTGATAAAAACCAGTTGCTTTCCATACTGGGTCATCTGGTACAAAATGCCCAGGATGCTACGAGTGACAACGGTAAAATAACTATTACACAAAAAACTGGTACGGACAGGGTGATTATTGAGGTTGTTGATACAGGTTGTGGCATGGAGGAGGATTTTATGAAAAACTGTCTTTTTAAACCGTTTAAAACAACCAAGGGGAGCAAGGGAATGGGGATAGGTGTTTATGAGGCAAGAGAAATCATTCTTGCATTAGGTGGTGAAATTAAAGTTTCCAGCCGGGTAAATGAAGGGTCATGCTTTATTGTAGCGATCCCATCCATCTGATAGTTAACGTTGCTATTTGACGGGCATATTTTGCTGATTTTCGACTGCCTGTAACCAGGGAAGATTGCATAATCTGATTTACCGTGTAAGATATTTCGACAATTCAGAGAGTATATGTTGAAAAATAATTATGAATAATAATAAATTACTTGTTGTCGAGGATGATCTTGGTCTTCAAAGTCAGATTAAATGGTGTTTCGAAAACTATGAAGTTTTGCTTGCTAATGATCGTGAATCGGCGCTGGAACAGGTAAAAAAGTATCATCCAGCGGTGGTTACTCTGGATCTTGGATTGCCACCGAATGAAAATGATCCCTCTGAAGGTTTTACAGCACTGGAGCAAATTCTTGAGATTGATGCGGAGATACAGGTAATTGTTGTTACCGGGCAGAATGATCGCGATAATGCAGTGAAGGCCATTGGACTTGGTGCCTATGACTTTTATGCAAAACCCTTCGAGCCTGAAATTATCACTCTGATTGTAAATCGTGCATTTCGTCTGCTGGAACTTGAAGATGATAATCAACGTCTACAGCAGGACAAGATCCATGAACCTTTTGATGGTGTTATTGCCTGTAGTCCACAAATGCAGGGTGTCTGTAAAGCGGTTGAGAAAGTCGCCCCTTCAGATGCTACGGTGCTTTTGCTGGGGGAGAGTGGTACGGGTAAGGAATTATGTGCCAGAGCGCTGCACACATTGGGTAGAAACAATGCGGGAAATTTTGTTGCGATTAATTGTGCGGCTATCCCGGAAACTCTGCTTGAAAGTGAATTATTCGGTTATGAAAAAGGGGCGTTTACCGGTGCCAACAAGCAGACCATTGGTAAGATTGAATATGCCGAAGGTGGTACGCTGTTCCTTGATGAAATGGGTGATCTTCCTTTTTCATTGCAGGCAAAATTATTGCGTTTTCTGCAGGAAAGAGTTATCGAAAGAGTAGGTGGTCATACACCAATATCGGTCAATGTACGTGTCGTTTGTGCCACCCACCAGAATTTACGCGCAAGGATAGATCAGGGTGAATTTCGTGAAGATCTGTTTTATCGAATCAGTGAAATTCCTCTAGAAATTCCTCCGTTACGTGACCGCGAGGGAGATGTGATCGTGCTTGCCCGCTTCTTTTTTGACAAGTTTAATCATGATCATGGCAGAAAACTACGAGGTTTTACCAAGAATGCACTTAGTGCAATGGAAACCTATTCATGGCCGGGCAATGTCCGCGAACTACAGAATCGTATCAAACGTGCGGTTATTATGACAGACGGTAAACAGCTTTCATCGGTTGATCTGGAACTGGATAGAATCGGAGCGGAAACGATGAACTTTAATCTGAAAGATATTCGTGAAAAGGTTGAACATCAGGCTATCCTGCGAGCATTATCGCATGTTAACGGCAAAGTGGCACCTGCAGCAGAATTGCTGGGGGTAAGTCGGCCTACCCTGTATGATCTGATTAAAAAACTTAATATAACCGTGTAGTTATGCTGCCAGAATTCATTCCGGCAGGCTTTTTCTAAAAATATTCAGCATTTCACCCTATCTGATCGTAATTTTCTATGTGATAATCGTACCTTTCAGACAATACGAAACACCATAGAGAGGTCTTGAATGGACGAAAATCGTAAAAAGGCGCTAGCTGCCGCTTTATCACAAATTGAACGACAGTTTGGCAAAGGATCTGTTATGCGTATGGGCGACAATGGTGCAATTCCAAATATTGAAGTCATTTCTACCGGTTCACTGGGGCTGGATATCGCATTAGGTATCGGTGGTTTGCCAAAAGGCCGGGTTGTTGAAATATACGGACCGGAATCCTCAGGTAAAACCACATTAACCCTGCACGTTATTGCTGAAATGCAGAAAGCGGGTGGTACGGCGGCTTTTGTTGATGCAGAACATGCACTTGATCCGGAATATGCCGCAAAACTGGGTGTGGATATAGATGAACTGCTGGTTTCCCAACCCGATACAGGGGAACAGGCACTGGAAATTACTGATATGCTGGTGCGTTCTGGTGCGGTAGATATTGTGGTAATCGACTCGGTTGCAGCACTCACGCCTAAAGCAGAAATTGAAGGCGATATGGGTGATTCCCACATGGGACTGCAGGCACGTTTGATGTCTCAGGCGTTGCGTAAACTTACTGGTAATATCAAACGCTCCAATACACTGGTTGTTTTTATTAACCAGATACGTATGAAAATTGGCGTAATGTTTGGTAATCCGGAAACGACTACTGGTGGCAATGCGCTAAAATTCTATGCGTCTGTCCGTCTGGATATACGCCGTATCGGTGCTATCAAAAAAGGCGATGAAATTATTGGTAATGAAACCAAGGTAAAAGTGGTGAAAAACAAGGTATCACCACCATTCAAACTGGCACATTTTGAAATTATTTATGGTGAAGGTATTTCACGTGAAGGCGAGCTGATTGACCTGGGAGTGGAACATAAACTAATCGAAAAAGCCGGTGCCTGGTACAGTTATCAGGGTGATAAGATTGGTCAGGGTAAGGAAAAGGTCAGAACTTTTCTTAAGGAAAATCCGGATATTGCAAATGATATCGAACAGATGTTACGTGATAAATTATTAAAAAAACGGGTCGTCAATGAGAAAGATGATCAAAAACAGGCACTTGAAGAAGCCTGAGTTTTCTTAATCTGCATTCTTACGTGCGCCCTGTTGAAAACGAAAAAGGCAACGGCTAAAGCATCTGCTGTGCGCCTGCTTGCGAGGCGGGAACACTCTGTGCATGAGATAGAGCAGAAATTGGTACAACGTGAATTTGTAGCAGAGGAAATCACTCAGGCTATTGTCGAGTTGCAGCATGCCGATCTGCTGTCTGATCTGCGTTTTACTGAAGCCTATATTCGTCTGCGACAGTTAAAAGGGTACGGTCCGGTTCGTATTCAGAGGGAACTGAAGCAACGCGGTGTAGCAGATCATCTGATTGAGCAACATCTGAATACTGGCAGTATCAACTGGCTAACACTATTGCAGCAGCAGGTTGTAAAAAAATATCGAAATACAGATAGCAGTGATTATACTGACAGGGCAAAGCGGATTCGTTTTTTACAATATCGCGGATTTACTCTGGAGATGATCAGGCAGGTCATCAAATAAACAGATTGGCCAAAATTAAGGTATTTTCGTTCCTGGTAAATTTCTATGGATAACTTGATATCAGTAATACTATTGCATATATCCTAACAGGATGGATAAAAAGGGTGCTTATTGTTCAAGACCGTCAGCCACAGGGATGTGGGTGTCGAGCTTACATGGATGTATTTACAGCGTGTCTTGAACAATAAGTATCCTTTTTATCTATTTCAGTAAAAAATGAGAAAATAACATATAATTCAAATAATTATAAGATGATATTAAAGTAAATAATATAATGATTAGTAGTTCGGCGTTGCGTAATAAATTCCTCCATTTCTTTAAAGAGAAGGGTCATGAAATTGTGGCCAGCAGCTCACTGGTCCCAGCAAATGATCCGACTTTACTATTTACCAATGCCGGCATGGTGCAGTTCAAGGAGGTTTTTCTGGGTCGAGAGAAACGTTCTTACACCCGAGCTACCAGTAGCCAGCGCTGTGTTCGTGCTGGCGGTAAACATAATGACCTGGAGAACGTGGGGTATACCGCCCGCCATCATACTTTTTTTGAAATGCTGGGTAATTTCAGTTTTGGTGATTACTTTA
>CAYXNL010000039.1:0-22383 GCA_964466455.1 uncultured Thiotrichaceae bacterium | reverse complement strand
AAAATCACCTCAGATCAGGTGAAGTACGATGTTGTAAATAGCTATGAGAAGCTTATGCAGATTGTACAAGCTTAGGAAAAATAGAAAAAATGAGTATTTTAATAAAAACTGTTCGAATATCTGGATGATTTCGACGAAACCGCAGTCACCCAAATCTTCTTTCTTCTCGATCTCGGCTACAGCCTCGAAGATGCACAGGAGCGCTACGAAGAAGGCAGTGCAGGAGCGGGTTTCCCTTCCAGTCCGGCACTGACCAGTCCTGCCAGAAAATCAGCAAAGGACCTGATATTTTGGCCAACGCTGGCCTCTTCCAATGCGGTCATATATTCGTCACGTCGTTCCAACGGGACAACCGTCCAGGGATAGCCGCCACACCAGCAATGGGCCGATATCGTGATTATCAGCGGCGTGGAGCGCAGTGACCTACGCTTTGTGTCTCACTGGCATCGACCGGGTTGACGCGCCTCCAGACTCCCAGGTTCCATTCTCGACCCGGTTAACGGGATATGAAGAAAACTCGATCAGAATTTGGATCGTGGGCGGGTAATGCAAATTTACTGATTTTTGGCTTTATATCTCAATTCTACCTGACATCAGACCCTGTTCAAGGCTAAAATGGCTGGTTTTTAGTGCCCCACACTTGGGTATGAGTAGATTTATAAGTGCGCACATAACTGTCTACATATTTGGAGAATAGCGTTTGTCAGAAAGTAATTTTATCAATGAAATCAATAGGAGGCGCACGTTTGCTATCATTTCACACCCGGACGCAGGTAAGACCACCCTGACAGAAAAACTGTTGCTATTTAGCGGTGCGATACAGATGGCAGGCACGGTAAAAGGTCGCAAGGCTGCCCGTCATGTTACCTCCGACTGGATGGAACTGGAAAAGCAACGTGGCATTTCAGTTACCTCCTCGGTAATGCAGTTTGTGCATGAAGATTGTATTATTAATCTGCTGGATACACCGGGACATGCAGATTTCTCAGAAGATACCTACCGTACTTTAACCGCAGTCGATTCCGCGCTGATGGTCATTGATGCGGCCAAAGGTGTTGAGGAACGTACTATTAAATTGATGGATGTGTGTCGTTTACGTACAACGCCGATTATCACCTTTGTTAATAAGATGGATCGTGAAGCGCGTGAGCCAATTGATATACTGGATGAAATAGAAGATATTCTGAATATTCAGTGTGCTCCCGTCACCTGGCCGATCGGTATGGGTAAGAACTTTAGGGGGGTATTTAATCTGGCGACCGATACCGTTCATTTTTTCAGTGCTACCCATGGTGGGAAAATACAGCAGGGGGACAGGGTCGAAGGGCTGGATAATCCACAGTTAGATGAAATACTCGGCACCATGGCAGCAGAACTACGTGATGAAATCGAATTGGTGAAAGGTGCCAGTCATGCCTTTGATCTGGCGGCTTATAAAAAAGGTGATTTAACCCCGGTGTTCTTTGGTTCGGGTATTAATAACTTTGGCGTTGCCGAATTACTTAATGCACTGAATGATTTTGCGCCACCGCCAAAATCGCGGGAGACACAGAGCCGTGTGGTTAAACCGGAAGAAGAAAAATTTACCGGCTTTGTGTTTAAAATACAGGCGAATATGGACCCAGGCCATCGTGACCGTATCGCTTTTGTACGTATTTGTTCAGGCACCTATAAAAAAGGCATGAAGGTGAAACACGTGCGTCTGGGTAAAGAAATAAAACTGGCCGATGCCGTTACCTTTATGGCGGCTGATCGTGAACAGGTAGAGGAAGCTTTTACTGGTGATATTATCGGGCTGCATAATCATGGCACCATGCGTATTGGCGATACCTTTACTCAGGGTGAAGACCTGGCCTTTACCGGTATTCCTAATTTTGCCCCGGAATTATTTCGCCGCGCTCGCTTAAAAGACCCGCTGAAGATGAAAGCCCTGCAAAAAGGTCTGACTCAACTATGTGAAGAGGGAGCGTCTCAACTGTATCGCCCGTTAAATAATAATGACCTGATATTAGGTGCGGTGGGCGTATTGCAATTTGAAGTGGTTCAACACAGATTGTTGAATGAATATAGTGTGGACTGTGATTTCGAACCGGTTAACGTGACTACAGCACGCTGGGTTGAATGTGAAGATGAAAAAATGCTGACTAAATTTAAAAACCGTCAGTCAACTAATCTTGCGCTCGATCATGCTGGTGATCTGGCTTATATCGCACCAACACGTGTTAATCTGGATATGACGATAGAAAAATGGCCGGATATCCATTTCCTGGCGACACGGGAGCATGGTATTTACTAATGTCTACTTCCAGTTGATATTGTCGCAAGTTCAAGTTATTACTGAAACGAATGAAAAGGATACTTATCATTCAATACACGCTGTAAATATATGGACCTCCATGTAAACTCGCCCCGAAAGAGATTACAGGCTCAGGCTCAGTTTCAGTTTTAACAATCCTGCCACACTAATTGCATCAGTAACCTCACCACTTAATACTCGTTCAATGGCTTCTTCTAACGGCAGTTTCTGGATCAGTAATTCTTCCGTTTCTTCAAATTCGGTTTCCCCTTCAGTGAGTCCGCGAGCCACATAAACCAGCCCACGTTCATCGGTTACAGAATTAGAAGTATGCAGCTTCATCAGTTCCTGCCAGTGGGTAGCGCTTAAGCCGGTTTCCTCTTTCAGTTCGCGTCTGGCTGAATCCAGTGGGTTGATATGCAACGGCCCACCACCCATAGGAATTTCCCAGGAATAACAGTCGGGAACATAACGGTATTGCCCTACCAACCAGGTATTGTTATTTTCATCCAGTGGGATAATGCCAATAGCCAGATTTTTAAAATGAATTTTTCCATAATGTGAAAGACCACCAGCGGGGTTAATAACCGCATCTTCGTGCAGTGAAAACCAGGGGTTTCCATATATTTTTTTGCTGTTTTGATATCGCCAGGGGTTTGCTGCGGTGAGTAAATGGTTTCGATTCTTCATTTCTTATTGTCTATAGCGAGGAAACTTGAAGGGAATCAGATTCGAAAGAAGAACATAGCATTTTTCAAATCTGATTCCCTTCCTTTTTTGACAGGGGTAATTCTCCCTGTCGGGTTATACATTTGTTATTGTTTACGACGACTTATTCCTAATAGCCCAATGAGCCCTGATCCGAATAGCCAGATCGCAGCGGGCAGCGGAACCGCGCTGGGTGCGGACACACCCTTCAGACTTGTACTGAACACGCTGGCACCGAAATCATTCTGAGCGTAAATAGTAAATGCGCCAGAAAGATCAAATCCCGTTGTATCGGTTAAAACAGAAAGAAAAAGACCTTCATTCGGAGGTAAAATCAGGTTTGGGTCATAGCGGTAGAATAGCGTATTACCGGTAGTATCACGGGTAACAGCGTTTGGTCCGATATTACCCAACCCGTCGGTGCGGTAGTTAACATCGGTAGTGAAACCGTTAAATCCATTCATTGAAAATCCACTGATCCATGTGCCTGCCGGGTTCGGGTCATTCAGGTCACGCAGACGTGGTGAAAAGATCAGGTCACCAGTGTTATCCGATCTGACAACGCGATCCTGGACATTACCGGTTAAAAGAACTGTACCCAACGAATTTGTGATCTGAAAAGGAATAATCTTATCACGAATAACAACACCACCAAGATCAGGGTTAGCTGAAAAAGTGGTTCCAGTCAGGGCAACTCCCGAGCCGGGGGTGACCGAGACGGCATAACTAAGTTGCGAGATAAGCATGCAGGCAAGCCCTATAAAGAAGATGTCCCGTTTTTTTGAATTTAATAACATGTTGTTTTCTCCATTAAACGTATGTGTATGAAATCAGGCTTATGTATAATGTTTTAGTTTTCTCCTGTGCTAACAATATCGGAGCGAGTGTAACTCCGGAAAAGAAAGATAGCTGTAGGGTTTATAGGTAAGCATCTGTAGGGAAAAGATTACATATTGCTGAAACGGATGAAAAGGATACTTATCCATCCTGTTAGTATATGAAATTAATGGTTCCTTAATTTATTCCGGGACGTGTTAATTTCAGATAAAGGCGTGTTGCCGATGCCAGATTCCACCACAGCAAGGCTGCGGACAGAAACAGAGCCAGCGCAGCGGGATAGATTAGCAGTCTGGGCCATACGGTAGCACCCAGAAGTAGAATCAGCGCGATTGTTTGCAGGTATAACTGCCAGCGTGTTCGTGTTTCAGGAATGATCTGCTTCATGGTTGGAATTTTTCTTCGCGTGTTGCCATGAAGCAGGTTCTGATTATTTAGCTGTAGCCAGACGATGAAGGGGGCAATTTTATGCAGCATGCCACTCACTGCCGACATAGCGAAGCCCACCACTAATAATACACCCAGCAGGACGGGCGGTATTGTCAGCGCGGGGACTATCAGTTCTGCTATCCAGCACAATATGGCAGCTAGCAGGCTTATCATGGCTAACTGCCAGTAGTTCAGGGTCACATCCGGTAAACGGCGGCGACGGTGGCGTTTCAGGTTTAGCGTTGCCAGGGCAAAGATGGCAAGACAGATACCGGTCAGCCCCCCTGCCCATAAAACCTTATGAGTAATGATCGGTGATATTGTCCATACAACAAGGCCAAGAAACAGCAGTTTACTCAGCCAACGGGTGACGAGGCGAGGATAGTCAGGTGTGATGTGAAACATAGGAATTACCTGATAAGCAACCCCGATAATTAATAAAGCTACCCAGCCGAACAACCCCCAGGCTAGATGTAGATTAGTCAGTAGCTCGCTATGAGGAGCCATCTCCCAGTCGTAGCCTGCTGCAAGATAGAGTCCCAGACCTACGGTGATAGCAAGGGCGATAATAGCTAGTGTGGTAGCGATGACGGTGGCATGACCCGATTGCGCACGAATCAGGCAGTAGCTAACCACTACGATAAAAAGTCCGATTCCGCTACCAAGAAAAATCATTGCTATCTGAAATAGTATTGTCTGACCGAACAGAAAACCGCTACACAGTAGTAAAATTCCAATACTTGTCAATGCATGAACCGTGCCGCTAACCAGCCGTGGGCGCGGCACAGGCGAGCCCATCAGAACTGGAAGGACCTGTTGCACCGAACCAAACATTGCCATGGACAGAAAACCCAGCGTTAGGAAGTGGGTTACCGCCAGCAATGACGGTGTCCAGCGGCTGGCTACTATATCAGGGCCCTGCCATAGCAGAATGGCAGCAGCAATCATGGTAAACAGAGGAGCCGTCAGATAAAAGCGCATAGGTACGGCAAGAGGAGGGCTTTGCCCGACAGAAAGGCCTGCGTAGCTCATAAAGTATTTTTTTCAGCAGCATTGCGAGCCGCTGCTTCGGCTTCGCTATCGTCGATACGCCAGATAAACGTCTGTACGGAACCATTTCTCCGGTTTCGTGTTACATAGCCGAAACCGCGCTGGTCAAGGTTACCACGTAACAGACAGGGATCGCGGCGGTGCGTCATACACAGGTATTCTTCGGGTTTTAGTGTTTCTGCTGCATTCAGAGTATGAACCAGAGGTTCAGGTGCTTCCAGATCACTCACATCCAGTAATCTTTCCTGACCCATTCAGGCTTCTCCGATGGCTTCCATGCGTGCCAGCACATCGTCACACTGGGAGCCTAATAAATTATCGCACATGGGATAGAGAATTTGTTCTTCCTTCGCATTGTGCTGTTGCATGAGAATGAGTAGTGTTTCTGCCGTGCCGAGGAAGGTGTCACCATCTTTCTCATCGGTTGCCTGAACCATATCGGTTAGCAATTCCCGCATCTGCTGGTGCTCCATTCGCATTATCTGCGATGGACCTGCAGTGCTGCCACTGGCTTCTTCAAAATCAGGAAAGAGTACTTTTTCTTCCATCGTAAAATGATGTTCCATCGCCTGGTGAAATGTTCTGAAATTCTCTTCAGCCAGTGACCAGTTTCCGTCTGCAACCAGTTGTTCAACTTCAACAAAAAAACCATCACAACGGCGGTGATCTGCCTTTAAATGTTCCTGTATATTTATCACAATATGTTCTCTCTTCGGGTTAAAGTTATTAATGTTCACGTTATTACGGCTAATTTATGACTATTCCAGGCTCAACACCACACGTTGTTGACCTGTTTTGCTCTGTAAGAGTTCCCTTATGTATAATATTTTTATCATATATTTTTATCTGTTCTGAGATGGAAAATCGTCAATAATTCAGGAATTTTCCTGCACTGTCACTTACGTTACATCTGTTCCGGAAGAATCTGGATACAATTTAACCGATAACTCCAACTTTATATCCAGGATCTGACGTATGCCACAAACAGCATCCAGCGCTGTTCTGCTTGTGATTAACAGTGGCTCATCGAGCCTGAAATTTGCTGTGTACTCGGCGAACAGTTACCTGCAGGTGCTGTTTCAGGGGTATATTACCGGCATTGGAGGTAAAACCCGATCGCAGATTAAGGATGCTCATGGACAGATCATCGACACGCAGGCGGGTAATGTACAGAATCATCGGCAGGCCATCACCTATTGCCTGCACTGGTTAAAAACGCAGACGCCGGCGATGGAAGTTATTGCTGCGGCGCATCGGGTGGTTCATGGGGGACAGAAGTTCCAGCAGCCAGTGGTGATTACCCATGAGGTGATGGTTTATTTACACAGCCTGATTCCTTTAGCGCCGAATCATCAGGCGGCCAGTCTGGCAGGGATTAAGGTATTACAGCAGTCGCATCCACAGATGATACAAATCGCCTGTTTTGACACCTCTTTTCATTATAGTCGGGCCGAAGTGGAGCAACATTTTGCCCTGCCTGATCGCCCCGAACTGGAGCAGGTGCGCCGTTATGGTTTTCACGGCCTGTCCTATGAATATATTGCCAGTGTGTTGCCAGATTATACTCCACAGGCTGATGGCAGGGTAATTGTCGCTCATCTGGGTCATGGTGCCAGTTTATGCGCTATGTGGCAGCGCCGTAGTCAGGCTACTACCATGACCTTTACGCCACTGGATGGACTTCCTATGGGGAGTCGGTGTGGCTCCATTGATCCGGCGGTGGTGCTCTATCTGCAAGCACAGGGTATGTCGGCCGATGAGGTTTCCGACCTGCTGTATTTTCACTCAGGTTTGCTGGGGGTATCGGGTCGAACTGGTGATATGGCTGAGCTACTGGCAGACAAAAGTCCTTCGGCAGAAAGAGCTATTGAACAGTTTGTACACTATACCGTACGAGCGATTGGTTCACTGGCGGCGGTTTTACAGGGACTGGATGTGCTGGTTTTCAGCGGTGGTATTGGTGAGCATTCAGCGCCGATACGTGCTGCTATTTGTCAGCGTTGCCAATGGTTGGGGCTTAAGCTGGATGAAACGGCCAACCAGCAGAATCAGTCACAGATAAGCACTAGCGACAGCCCTTTGCAGGCTTATGTTATTCCTACTAACGAAGTACAAATTATCGCCCGACATAGCCTGTATTTGTTGGACGCTGAACAACACGAGACAGCGAAATGATTAAATCAAACTTTACTATTAATGAACAAGTCCTCAGTGATAATGAACTGGCCTTAATTAATGCATGGTGGCGGGCGGCTAATTACCTGTCCATTGGGCAAATTTATCTGCTGGATAACGCTCTACTCAAGCAACCATTAACATTGCAACATATCAAACCGCGCCTGTTGGGACACTGGGGAACTACTCCTGGGTTGAATATGATTTATACCCACCTCAACCGGGTTATCCGCAAGCATGATCTGAATATGATTTATATCACCGGGCCGGGTCATGGGGCGCCGGGTATTATCGCTAATACTTATTTGGAAGGCAGTTACAGTGACCTTTATCCCAATATCAGCCAGGATGAAGCTGGTCTGAAAGCCCTGTTTAAACAGTTTTCTTTTCCCGGTGGTATTCCCAGTCATACGGCACCGGAAACTCCCGGCTCCATCCATGAGGGAGGTGAGCTGGGTTATTCCCTCAGTCATGCTTTCGGCGCCGCTTTTGATAACCCGGATCTGATCGTCACCTGTGTGGTGGGCGATGGTGAAGCGGAAACTGGTCCGGCGGCAACCGCCTGGCATTCCAATAAATTTCTTAATCCACAACGCGATGGAGCGGTGCTGCCCATTTTGCATTTAAACGGTTATAAGATAGCCAATCCAACCGTGCTGGCCCGTATCAGCAGCGAAGAACTGGTGGATCTGTTTCAGGGCTATGGTTATACCCCCTACCTGATTGAAGGCGCTGATCCCCACAGCGTCCATCAGGCTATGGCCGCCACTCTGGACAGAATTATCGACGAGATAAAAGACATCCAGCGTCAGGCCCGTGAAAACAATAATCTGCATCGCCCGCGCTGGCCGATGATTATTCTGCGCACGCCAAAGGGCTGGACCTGCCCGAAAGAAGTTGATGGTCTGAAACTGGAAGATTACTGGCGCGCTCATCAGGTGCCCTTCGCCCAGCTAGCTGAAAAACCTGAACATATTCAGGTGCTGGAATGCTGGATGAAATCTTATCATGCGGAAGAATTATTTAATGAAACAGGTCGGCTGATTGAATCGGTTGCCGCATTAGCACCGCAGGGAGACCGTCGCATGGGGAAAAATCCCCATGCCAATGGTGGCCTGTTATTACACGATTTAAAATTACCGGATTACCGCCACTATGCGCTGGAATTTACCGAGCCCGGCAGTCTTATCGGCGAAGCTACCCGGCGCATGGGTGATTATCTGCGCGATGTCATGAGCCTGAATGTCGGACAGCAGAACTTCCGCGTCATGGGGCCGGATGAAACCGTCTCCAATCGTCTCGGTGCCTTGCTGGAAGTCACCAACCGCGCCTGGGATGCACAGTCATATGACTATGACGACCACCTGGCCCCGGATGGTCGGGTAATGGAAATTCTGTCTGAACATACCTGTCAGGGTTGGCTGGAGGGTTATCTACTAACGGGTCGTCACGGTCTTTTCTCCTGTTATGAAGCCTTTATTCATATTGTGGACTCCATGTTTAATCAACATGCCAAATGGTTAAAAGTCAGCCGGGAAATTCCCTGGCGGCGCCCCATTGCCTCGCTGAATATTCTGCTCACCTCCCATGTATGGCGGCAGGATCATAATGGTTTTTCCCATCAGGATCCCGGTTTTATCGATCATGTGATGAATAAAAAGGCCGACATTGTGCGGGTTTATCTGCCACCAGATGCCAATACCACTTTATGCGTTACCGACCATTGTTTAAATAGCCGCAATTTAATTAATGTAATTGTTGCCGGCAAGCAGCCTGAATTACAGTGGCTGGATATGGATGCGGCGATTAAACATTGCCATGCCGGTATCGGTATCTGGGCATGGGCCAGTAATGATGCCGGTGTCCAGACAGATATTGTTATGGCCTGTGCGGGTGATGTCCCCACACTGGAAAGTCTGGCGGCGGTAAAAATTCTGCGGGAACACATACCGGAGTTAAAAATACGTTTCATTAATGTGGTCGATCTAATGACCTTGCAACCGGAAAAAGAACATCCACATGGCCTCAGTGATGCGGATTTTGACAGCCTGTTTACTACCGACAGCCATATTGTTTTCGCCTTTCACGGTTATCCCTGGCTAATCCATCGTCTCACTTATCGACGCCATAACCATCACCGCTTGCATGTGCGCGGCTACAAGGAGGAAGGCACTACTACCACACCTTTTGATATGACGGTGCTGAATGATCTGGATCGTTTTCATCTGGTGATTGATGTGGTTGATAAACTGAATAATACCGGCTCGAAAGGCGCTTATCTGAAGCAGTTGATGCGCGATAAGCTAATTGAACATAAGCAGTATATTACCGAGCATGGCCAGGACATGCCGGAGATTCAACACTGGTGCTGGCGAGATAAAGATAGCGTGTGTTAGCTGCTTTGTTTTATGGCATCCAGCGCTTTCTGGATAGCAGCAAAAATCATTTTATCACCTTCCTGTTCATCATTTTCGGGGATGTCCCAGTCCATGGCGCGGCGGTATTTTTCAACCAGTGCTTTTACGTCATTGACCAGTTCTTTATGATGGCGTTCTAGTTCAATTTCCTGCATTGATGACATAATCGGTTTCTCTGTGTTTGTTATAGTGAGGTGCCTTAATAGTATAGCTGTCGAGTTTACCCGAATTTTGTCAACTCTTAGAATAGATATGTAAATAAAAGAGATATTGTCAGATCTGGTGTTTAATGGGTACTGACCAGGGCATCCGCTAAACTGATTTGTTTTAAGTTTTTCCAGGCCATTTTTGTTCTGTCTTTTTGAAAATGCTATTATCTCATATCATGCAATATTTAATGGCCTTTCGTGCAAAGGTCTCATGTTACAATTTCCTCTAAATGTGGCCCGGAAGTGGGTAAGGAAATTATACAGCATGGATGCTTTTTTGTTTTTTTGCCACTGATGCTAAACGTTAGCTGTATCAAAACAGGAAGACATAAATGAATAAGTTAAAAGAATCTGGTTATAAAGCCCTGGTAATAGTTGAAGATATAGGTTTATTAATTATTGCTTTATCAACTGTAATTGCTATTGGTTTTGAAGTTATACAAATGTTCATGGCCATGAAAGTGACACTGGCAGATCTTTTGTTACTTTTTATATATCTTGAAGTATTAGCGATGGTTGGTCTATACCTTAAAACAGGACAATTACCTGTCCGTGTTCCACTTTATATTGCTATGGTGGCGATAGCACGATATATGATTCTTGATATGAAGAACCTGGACACACTAAGAGTGCTTGGTCTTGCAGGTGCTGCACTCATTATCGCTATATCTATATTAGCAATTAGATATGGTCATACTAAGTTTCCATATAATGATACAAAAGACAGCTAACGAATAAGGATAGCGAATAAGGATAGATTATGAGAGCGAATCAATCCACAATCTTATCCGGCGTTTTTCAGGACGGTTGTCGGACAATAACTCTAATTAAATAGAGAAGTAGCATATTATTATATGTTTATATTATGATATAACTTGTCAGGTTCTTTATTTTTGTCGTCTGATAGAATTTTTGTGCCTGACTGGTTGTCTATAGAATATAAAGCAAGAGGGGTGAAAATGCTATGCGCCATCCGACAGGTCAATTCAGGCAGAGAGAACGTGATCGCCGTCAATGTGACAAAATCGCAGAGGTACCATTTAGCGACTGCGATGGGGTTGTTGTGTGGGCAGACAGGCGGATGCAGGCAAATCGTCGAGTGCTGAATGTTTTGGCAGGTAAGGAAGTAACGGAATATATTGAGATTTATTCAAAGGCTCCCTGATAATGATTTTCTCTCCTGACGTTATGGCGTTATCTTGAAGAGGAAAAATTATAACTATTTGATGGTTTTGCTGTTGGCATTATGCCAATGGGCGTTTGCCGATAGTTATGTAACAGGGCACGATATTTATCAATGCGCACAAAATAATGTACCGACCAGCCTGCTCGGCCTTACCCTCAGGGGACGGGGTAGTATTGAGTTGCTGCTACCGCTGAGCGGATTCTACGATACGGGTAATACTCTTGATCGTGTTACCCAATGTCTACTACGCAACAACCTGACAACCCGGAAACAGGTGCAGCAATACCGGGAAGCAGTGATGCGATGCCGGGATGAGAAATATAGAAATAAAGTAGGGTATAGTCAGGGAAAGGCTAGCTCGCAGATATCAACCCCGGCTGCGGATAATTTGTATAGTTGCCTGCTAAGTGAAGCGGGAAAGCTCTAAAGATTTTCTAAGTTAGAGTTAAATATAGACCTGGTCTGATCATTGCGCAGCGTAATCTATTTCCGATTCTGTGAAATTTCATTGTGATTCGTATAAAATGTACCGTTTTTTCTCCCGGTACTCTATTAGTACTAATTTAACCGGGTAGTATATTGAGTTGCACAAAAGTTTTGTGTTACCGGGAATTGTATCAATGGTTAGTAAAAGTAGTATCAAGGTTGGTGTTGTAATGGGTAGCCAGAGTGACTGGCCGATTATGCAATATGCAATTGAGCAACTGGAAAATTTCGGGGTGACATACGAAGCAAAAATTGTTTCGGCACATCGTACCCCAGATCTGTTATTTGACTACGCACAGTCAGCACGTGAACGTGGTCTTGCCTGTATTATTGCCGGAGCAGGCGGTGCTGCGCATTTACCCGGTATGCTGGCTGCAAAAACCACACTACCCATACTGGGTGTGCCGGTACCATCAAAATACATGAAAGGGATGGATTCATTATTATCTATTGTGCAGATGCCAAAAGGTGTCCCGGTGGCGACCTTTGCAGTAGGTGAAGCCGGTGCGGCCAATGCGGGTCTGTATGCGGTTGCTCTGCTTGCAACCGGAGATCGGGAACTGGCGCAAAAACTGGATAAATTCAGGGCGCAACAGCAACAGTGTGTGCTGGCTATGACACTACCTCCCACAGAATAATGGTTAGCGAATAATGGTCAGTAAACAAGGTTCAGTCCGGTTAATTCTCTTATCAATTGTTCTATCATGAATACCGAAATACTACCTGGTGCAACACTTGGTGTTTTAGGGGGTGGTCAGTTGGGTCGTATGTTCTGTGTGGCTGCCCGTTCCATGGGATATCGTACACTGGTAATGGATCCAGATAAAAACAGTCCGGCCGGGCACATTGCAGACATCCATCTACAGGCCGATTATCAGGATCATTCTGCACTTACCAAAATGGCAGAACAGTGTCAGGTAATCACTACAGAGTTCGAGAATATTCCCGCGGATAGTCTTCGTTTTATTGCCCGGACAACACCAGTTTATCCCTCTGCTGATATTCTTGAAATTGCACAGGATCGGCATATTGAAAAGCAGTTTGCGCAGCAGGCCGGGTTAAGTCCGGTTCCCTATTTTGTTATACAGACAGAAGCAGACTGTGTGCTGGCGCAGGAGGCGGTGGCCTTTCCTGCAATATTAAAAAGTAATCGACTGGGTTATGACGGCAAAGGTCAGGTACTGGTGGAGCGTACAGAAGAATTGTTGCAGGCTTTTCATTCACTAAATAATGTTGCCTGCGTGCTGGAGCAGCAGATTCAGTTACGCTGTGAAATTTCTGCTATTGTGGCAAGAAACCATAAAGGGGAAAAACAGTGTTTCCCGGTTTCAGAAAATCAGCATAAAAATGGCATCTTACATGTTGGTATCGTCCCGGCACGAGTCGATGAGCCGATTACCCGTCAGGCACAGAAGTTAGCCTTTCAACTGGCTGATGCACTTGACTATATCGGTGTACTGGCGGTGGAGTATTTCGTTGATAATGAGAGCAGGCTGTATTTTAATGAAATGGCACCCCGCCCTCATAACAGTGGACACTATACCAAAGATGCCTGTGTTACATCACAGTTTGAACAGCAGGTCAGAATGATCTGTGGACTGCCGCCTGGTAGTACACAATTACTGTCGCCGGTAGTAATGGTCAATATGCTGGGAGAGTTGTGGCCACCGCAGTGGCGGGTTATTTTGCAGCATAGTGAAATAAAGCTGCATCTTTACGGTAAGAAACATGCCCGCGCGGGACGGAAAATGGGGCATTTCAATGTGCTGAATGCAGATATTGAATCGGCGATTAAAACGGCTAAACAGGTATTTGAAGCACTGAGTTCGCCGGTTAGTCAAAATGGGTAGGCAGGGTGAATGTGAACCGTTATTTACCCTGACTTTATTTACTCTGATTTTTACTATGGTGAGTTCGACTACGGCTCTTGCTATGTGATGAACTATGACTGTATTCCCGGTTGTTCCTTGTATGTTGTTGGCCCCCAGTATGTCCATGTTTATGTTGTGATTGCCCAGGGCGTGGGTATCGTTGGCGTTTGGCAGCTGGTTTGGGTTTTACCAGTAATTCGGTGGTTACCGGCTGGTTGTCTATTTTCTGGCCGATATATTCCTCGATGTCCATAATGTAGTGGGCGTAATCTTCGCAGGCGAAACTGATTGCAATACCACTGGCACCGGCACGACCGGTACGACCGATACGATGCACATAATCTTCTCCGCTTTGTGGCAGGTCAAAGTTAAATACATGGCTGACCTCAGGGATATGTAAACCACGCGCAGCAACGTCTGTGGCGACCAGTATATGATAACCACCATCCTGAAAACGTTTTAACAGTGTCTGACGTTTTTTCTGCGGGACATCGCCGGAGAGCAGGGCAGATTGATAACCATTACCCTCCAGCCAGGCGGAGACATTCTCAGCCGTACGTTTTGTGTTAATAAAAATAATACTGCGAGCTGGTTGCAACTTTTGCATCAGGCCGAGTAGTAATGGGATTTTTTCATTATTTGACGGGTAATAGATAGACTGGTGGATTTTATCCACTGTCTTATGTTCAGTGACGATACGAACTTCCAGTGGGTTATTCATATGGTCATAGGCCAGCTCGGCGACACGATGAGACAGGGTGGCAGAAAACAGCAGGTTCAGACGCTTATCCGGTGGCGGGCAGCCACGAATCAGATAGCGGATGTCATTAATAAACCCAAGGTCAAACATCCTGTCAGCCTCATCAATAATCAGTACGTCGATGGCTTTTAAATTAAAGACTCGTTGTTTATAGTAATCAATAATCCGCCCCGGCGTGCCAATTAGAATATCCACACCGTCTATAAGTTGCTGACGTTGCTGTTCGTAGCCAGTGCCTCCATAGGCAAGACCAAAGGTGACGGATGTGTGTTTGCCCATGGCGACACTGTCTTTGTGGATCTGGATGGCTAACTCACGTGTTGGTGCCAGAATTAAGGAGCGAGGTTGATTAAGCTGCCGATTGTCCAGCGGCGGGGAGGTAAGCAGGTGCTGGATACAGGCAACCATAAAAGCTGCTGTTTTACCTGTTCCGGTTTGCGCTTCACCGGCAACGTCTTTTCCAGTGAGAGCAACCGGGATACTTTCAGCCTGAATCGGGGTGCAAAATTCAAATCCAGCCTCGTTTAATCCCGCGAGTAATTCTGGTTGAAGATTAAATTCTGAAAAACGTGTATGGGTAAGATGATGTTCGCTCATGAATAAAGCCTGGTTATGATATCTGATGTATCCGGGTTGAAAGCCGAGTTAAATAGCCATATCGGGGGTATGGGAAAGTTTGCGGACTGATTATGTATAAATTACCCACCAAACACAACAGCTAAATGTATTGCTTACAGGTAATGAAGAAATAAAAAATAATGATAAAACAAAAAATAGGGGTGTACAATCAGCGAAAATAGTCTAATATGTGTGCATCCAAATATCTTATCGCTAACAAGCAATATCCACAGAATCCTTCAAGAAACACACAGACTATACATAATCGCTCATGCGATACATTCCATTGTAATATAAATGAGGTCCAACGTTGAGTAACGAAATTGTCTATATCAGTGATGATTCCTTTGAGCAGGAAGTTCTACAGTCCGAAACACCTGTTTTAGTTGATTACTGGGCTGAGTGGTGCGGTCCCTGCAAGATGATAGCCCCTATACTGGATGAGATTGTCAGCGACTATTCCGGAAAGTTAAAAGTTGCCAAACTGAATATTGATGAAAACTCCGCTACACCGCCAAAATATGGTATTCGGGGAATTCCGACACTGATGATCTTTAAAAATGGTGAAGTTGAAGCGACAAAAGTAGGCGCGTTATCAAAGTCCCAGCTTACCGCTTTTATTGACAGTAACCTGTAATAAAAAATTTGTCCGCAGTTGTCTGTACACAGTTATCTGTACACGGTCGATAGAAAACAAGTCGTTGCAAAAGCATACCTGGAACGGTCATTTAAATGCGTAAAAGAAGTGACCGGGCTAAATAAATATAACCGTTTGTGATGACCGTTTGTGATAACCATTCGTGATAACCATTCGTAATGATTATTTGTATTTGTGAAATGGTATATCTATCTGATTATTAGTTCTATACACAAAGCTGTATTGTATAAATGTCAGGATGAATATAACTTTCAGTAAGTTTATAAAATTATATTTTGTCCGTGTGCCGCCACGTATGGTCGGTATAGATAATACAGCCATTAACATAATTAACCGGAATACAGTTTTAATTCTGCAACCGGGTAATTTATTCCGCAGCAATAAGTGATTGCTATTGTCAACACCCGTTCTAAAAAACATGTCTAACATCCTATTATGAATCTGACCGAACTAAAACAAAAACCCGTTCCTGAATTAATTGAACTTGCTTCGTCAATGAAGCTGGACAATGTTACGCGCAGTAAGAAACAGGAAATTATTTTCACTATTTTAAAAGCCCATGCTAAAAAAGGTGAGGATATATTTGGCGATGGTGTGCTTGAAATTTTGCAGGATGGTTTTGGTTTTCTACGTTCTGCCGATGGCTCTTATCTGGCAGGGCCGGATGATATTTATGTGTCACCCAGTCAGATCCGTCGTTTTAATATGCGTACGGGTGATTCCATTGCCGGAAAAATTCGTCCCCCGAAAGATGGTGAACGTTATTTTGCCATGCTTAAAGTTGACAAAATTAATATGGAATCACCGGATAATACCCGCCATAAAATTGCCTTTGAGAATCTAACACCATTACATCCTGATGAGCGTATGCAAATGGAAAGAGGTAATGGTAGTACGGAAGATATAACAGCACGAATTATTGATCTGGTGTCACCTATTGGTAAAGGCCAGCGTGGTTTGATTGTCTCACCACCAAAAGCTGGTAAAACCATGATGATGAACCACATTGCACAATCCATTGCTGCCAATCATCCAGAGTGTTACCTGATTGTTCTGTTAATTGATGAGCGTCCGGAAGAAGTTACTGAAATGCAACGCAGTGTGCGCGGCGAAGTAGTGTCGTCAACGTTTGATGAACCAGCTAGTCGGCATGTTCAGGTTGCCGAGATGGTAATCGAAAAAGCCAAACGCCTGGCTGAACATAAAAAAGATGTAGTAATCCTGCTCGATTCTATTACCCGTCTGGCGCGTGCCTACAATACGGTTATTCCCTCTTCCGGGAAGGTGTTAACCGGCGGTGTCGATGCTCATGCATTACATCGACCAAAACGTTTCTTTGGCGCGGCGCGTAATATTGAAGAAGGCGGTAGTATTACTATTCTGGCTACCGCACTGGTTGATACAGGATCCAAAATGGATGAAGTAATTTATGAAGAATTTAAGGGAACTGGTAATATGGAAATTCATCTTGACCGACGGATTACTGAAAAGCGGATTTTCCCGGCGATTAATATCAACCGCTCGGGAACCCGCCGTGAAGAGTTATTAACGAAGCCGGACGAGTTACAGAAAATGTGGATTTTACGTCGGCTGTTGCAACCTATGGATGAAATTGGTGCGATTGAATTCCTCATGAGTAAATTGCAGGCGACAAAAACTAATGATGATTTTTTTGATTCAATGAAAGGCTAGGATCTGTCAACCAGAGTCAGATAATCTGTCAGCGTAAAGGGAATTCCTTCAGGTATATCCTTTCTCGAATTACCGGCAAAGGCCAGTAATCCAGCAGGCTGTCGGTTGATGTCGCTGGTTTGTTGGTGCCAATTTTATTTTTTATCTCTCTTTTGGAACTCTTTCAGCGCCCGCTCGACTGAAGCCTTCAGCGCCTTAAGCTTTACCGGTTTGGGAAAAAAATCGTGAATGTCATCGCGAAGCGCTTCTACGGCCACATCAAGATTAGCAAAGGCGGTGATCATGATGACCGCTGTTTCTGGATAAAGACGCCTGACGGTACGCAAGACCTCAAGCCCGTCCATCCCTTTCATTTTAAAATCGGTGATGATTACATGAAAAAACTTCTTTTTAAGCCGTTCAAGGGCGCTTTCCCCATTGAGGAATGTTTCAACATTGTAGCCCTCCTTTTGCAATGAGAGTCGCGTCATGCGACCAACAATTTTCTCATCGTCAATGACCATTATACTAAACTGAGACATCTGTACACCTCTTACAACACGGTAAGGTAATAAAAAAAGTGGTGCCTGTGCCGACAGAGCTTTCAACGTGAATCATCCCGCCATGCTTTTTGATGATTCCGTAACTGACCCAGAGGCCAAGACCAGTACCGCTGTCGCCTTTGGTGGTAAAAAAAGGATCGAAAATATGATCCAGAAACTCGGGAGCAATACCTTTGCCATTATCACTAATCTTAATTTCAACATCATTGCTGGCTTCCCGGTAACGGCTGCTGAGGCACAATTCACCACCGCTGTTCACATCAGTTATCACCTGAATAGCATTGGTGGTGATGTTAATGAGAACCTGCAGAATCTGATGCTTGTCAACATAGACGCTCGGCAGGTCATCGGCGAGTTCTAATACCAACTTGATATTGGAAATCTCAAGCATATTCCGGACAAGTTCGATCGCCTTCTGAATAATTCCGTTAACCCTGGCTCTGACAAGTTTCAGCTCCCTGGGTCGTGAAAAATCAAGTAGATTGTTAATGATAACCTGGAGCCGTTCGGCCTGTTCCTCCACCTGCGTCATAAATTCGAGGCGTTCCTCCTTGCTGAGCTGTTCATAGGCTTCAGCGTAAGTCTGTGCAATCATCGAGATATTGTTCAAAGGATTGCTGAGTTCATGAGCCACCCCGGCCACCAGTATCCCGATGGAGGCCAGCCGTTTGGACTGAATGAGCTCCTGCTCGCGTTTCTTTAACTCCAGCGCCATGGCATTAATCGCCTCAATGACCGCCCCCATCTCATCCCTGGCATGTTTCTGTTCAATCAACTGAAAATTTCCCTTTGAGATTAAATGGGTCATGGTCACGATCCGGCGCAACGAGCTAGTAATATTGCGGACAATGAAGTAGCTGAGAATAAAGGCAACCAGAATGACAATCCAAAAAGCATAATGGAAGAGCATTTTTGATCGGTTAACAATTGAGGTTACCTGCCGACGCTCGGCAAGCGTGGTATTATTCAAAAAAAGCTCAAGTTTATGCCCGGTTGCCCGCAATTGCCGCAGGCTATCCTTGTCCTTGAGATGTTTTTTGTGGATCTTCTCCACCAGGGCAGCATAGACATACATGTCTTTTCGCAACAGGTCAAATCTCTCCTGACCAAGCACCAGGATGATATCCTGTCTATTCTGCATCAGGCTGGAGGTGGTGGCCTTGATTTTATTGCGGATATCCTGCAAGGCATTATTATCGCCGTAGATGACGTAGTTTTTCTCCGCCAGACGCATCTCCAGAAAGGACGTATTCAGATCATCGGCAATCTCCGTAAAGCGAAACTTGGTCAAGAGCTGGTCAAGGTTATTCATAGCATAGCTGCCAGCCACGATGATCAGGGCAATATAGACCAGGTTCGAGAAATAAATCTTGTGTTCGGTCTTCATAGTAAGCGCTCAGATCCCAAGCGCACCACTCCGACTTCGAGGGAGTTCCGTCTGTTCCTTGCGCACTGGCATGTACCACAGCAAACCATCAATGATCATCAGTAAGCCAGCCAGAATCAGGATAACATCAAAAATACTATATAAACTCAGACCAAAATAACGGATCAGACCAATGCCGACTCCCAGGCTGGCAATACCAGTACGAATAAAGGCAAGCCCGGTTCGGGCGCGAGCATAGATAGTCCGGTAACAGGCGGCAATGGTTCGCTGCCCGGCCAGCATATTGCGTTCCCGAGCCAAATGGGTTCGTTCCTGGCTGCCAGGATCCGGGTAGAGAATGCTACAGTAATTGCCGAGAGAATTGCCGAGCCGAGCCAGCATGCTCTCCTTAAGCGATGGATTCCTGCCCTCGTTTTGTTTAAGGTCATGAAAATCCTCGGGGGATAGCATGGTGGCGGCGGTCACCTCGACCAACGTCTGATGCTTCAGAGGTGCCAGGCGTACCCCACGTACCTTTTTGTAGATAAACAGTGCCCAAACGATAATGATCACACCAATCATTAGCACGACATAGGACAAAACAGCCGGAACGTGAAAACGCTCACTGCCCAATAAAATGCGAGAGATGACACTGAAGGAAAGACCCATACGGACAAAGGCCAGGGCTGTCCGGGCTTTTGCCATGCTGGTACGGTAACAGGCAAGCCGGGTTCGCCACTGAGCCATGTTATTACGCAAGAAGGCAAGACCGGTTCTCTCGGTGCCGACAAGTGCCCCCACCTCGGCATGCAGAAAGTCCTGGATAAACCACTGTATGTCATCGGGCAATGCCACCAGCAACATATAATTGCCAGGACCAAAAAATTCCTGAACCTCGGCCAGAACGGCTGGATCTGACGGATCGGCGGCAGCAATCTGCACCGTGCCATCAGCGTCCCTGATCACCGGAAACCAGCCACTTTCGGCCAGGCGCTCACCAGGCAAACCACTAAGCAATTCCGGAGGAACGGGCAACCGTTCGTCATATTCAATGGCCGGGCAGTCATAATATTCAGAGAGAGCCTGTAAAAGAAGCTCGCGGGGAACATGAAATTCGCTGTGCAGAAGACGAGCCAGTGGCACACCGCGCAAGGCAGCTGTTTGTGCGGCTTCTTCCATAACAGAGGGGGTCAGTTTGTCGATGGTTGGAAAGAACGGTTGAGCCATGGTTTGAGGTTCAGGTTTATTCATTACTAAACACCGCCTTTTTCCAGAAACGGCCAGGGGTGCCATAATCAGGAGTAGCGATTTCCATATCGCAGTAACAATAAGGGAGCTGACTTTTTATGCGTTCGGCAGGTAATGCCCAGTAAAAGCCATCCACCATCAGGATCAAGCCAAGGATTATCATGGTGTAGGTAAAAATAGACCAGCCAATGTCATTGGAGCCGTAAAAATACATAAGGAAAGCCATACCGATCATAAATATATTGCGGCCGGTGCGGATAAAGGCAAAGCCCGTCCGAGCTCGGGCCATGACGGTTCGCAACCTGGCCATGGCATTCCGGCGTTCCGCCAGCATCGTCCGCTCCAGAGCCAGACCAGTGGTTGCCCACACTCCCGGAGCATAGGAACTTTTGACCGGCAGGGGTCTTGCCCGCTCGTCAATACCAGTAGGCAGCGAGTGCGGGAAGAAACAATCCCAAATACTGGACATAGAGAACTTTTCCTTTACCGAAGCCAAACCCGCAATCCCGGCATGGCGACCGCCGTTGAAATACCAGAAAAAACCTTCGACAGCCATCAGGCCGCCTACTACGACTAGCCCCAGATCAAAGGGCAGCCAGTTGCTAACGTGAAAATGCCGGATGAGACCGAAGCCAAGACTAAGAAAAGCAAGGCCAGAGCGGGTAAAGGCAAGGCCAGTCCTGGCCATGGCCATCCTGGTTCGAAAACAGGCAAGCAGGGTTCTTTCCTCAGCAAAATCAGTCCGGTCACTGGCCAGGTAGTGGCGCCGCGTGAGCGGTGACAGACTGTTCCATTCGGCACGCGATTCTGCTGCGCCGGGAACAGTGCTGGTGCGTTTAAACATCACTGTTTCGGCCTCGTTGTACATTTCAAGAACGCTGGTGCCGCCAGTCGGCTCGGTAGTCGCACAGGCTGGCAGGTCAGCATAAATCTTCCGCACCGGAAAATACCACCTGAGGCCATCATACAACATAAAGATACCGGCTATCAGCAGGGGAACCTCCAGAAAAAGAAGGTAGCCAGTGCCCATAATTCGGATAAATAGAAGAGATATTGCGACAAAAGCGAGACCCGTACGGACAAAGGCGAGTCCGGTTCGAGCCTTGGCTAACATCGTCCGGTAGTGCGCAAACAACGACCGACGGACAGCCAGATGGGTTCGCACCTTAGCCAGCGGTGTTCGGCCGGCAGAGGGGGAAAATCCCGGATTGATATCCTGATTGTGTTCTATGATTCGGTACAGATCGGTGGGCAGCGTTACCTTAAAGTCAACGGCTTCACACCCCAACAGGGTCTTGATCCGTTGAGCCAGCTCAGAGCTGGGTGCCGAGGCAATAACATCGGCCTGGCCATTTTCAACCCGACGAGGAAACCAGCCCTCCTGTTTCAGTTTTTCCAGATCAAGTCGCACGAGAAGGCGCATGGGAGCGGTAATCTGCTCATTATATTCAAGCCATGGACAGTCATAGCGCTCAGACAATGCTGTTAACGCCTCATATTTACTTAATCCTTGCAATTTCATGGTAGATGACCTGTCTTTGGGTCGTGACAATCAACCCTTCGCTACCAGTCTGAAGTAGAATCGTTCGCAAAAACTATTCTGAGTAGATGGCAGCCAGGGCATCAAAAAATACAGCAGAGGCAGCCCTCTGAACTTCTGGCATGATTTTAGCATTTTTAAGAGGTTCTTTCTATTTGATTGCGCGCATGGACGGGCGACATGACACTAAATGACGACAAAGGGTTTTGAGTTTCCATGTAGAATTAAATCTAAATTCAAAAATAAAAACGGTTTAATACTCCTGGATCAAATAAGAGCCGTTGATAAAAGCCGG
>CAYXNL010000038.1:13616-22768 GCA_964466455.1 uncultured Thiotrichaceae bacterium | reverse complement strand
CTGCGCTAACATGATCAGGTTGTACCACAAGCTGGTCAAAATTCTGTAGTGCCTGTAATGGCAGGGAGTGTCCGTAAAAGAAGGCAATATCCGGCGCTGGATTCTGTGACGGTGTTTTTGCCTGTGCGGGCAGACTGATCCCGGTAAGTATAAGGAAAAGGCCAGTCAGGAAAAGGATTCTGCTGAAGGCGCGTGTAGTCAGCGAATAAAAATTCATTTTGATATTTCTTATCTGTTTTGACCTGCCTGTTAGCAGGGAGATGTCTAACCAGATTGTTTTTGATGTCGACACTATCTTATTTTGAGTATAAACCGCCTGGTGAAATACAACCTGTTTTTGCGGCAATTTATTTTAATAACCCATCAATTTGATAACAATCAGGCAGGTTTCTGTTAATTAGAGTCGGTTAAAGAGAAAATTTCTTTAATTTCAGATAGATGCCGCAATCAATTAATATGAGGTGCCTGTCTGTAAGGTTTAGAAAGGTCGATTGCAAAGACAATTTTTTGTCTTTTACATGCGTGCGGGGCGGAATTATGTCATTCATCTTGCAGGGATACCGTCAAAAAAATTACAGCTAAAATAATAATAACAGTAACCAATTGAATTTACTATTATTTATTTGGTGGCATGAGTTTTGCTATAGAGCCTGTAAGAGCAATAAACACATAAGTTCTGGCGGACAAAATTAAACGAGAGATTTTAAAAGGTAAAAAAGCATGGCTGAAGAAAAAAACAAGGTAGCTGAAGAAGATGAGAAAACAAACAGCAAAAGTGGTTCCAGACTAAAACTTATTATTATTGTGGTGGTGCTTGCAATCGTGGTGGTTGGTGGTGCAGTTGGTACAACTATCTTTTTCCTTGGTGGTGATAAAACGACCGTTGCAGAAAAAACCGTTACAGCGAAAACAGATGGTAAAAATGCCACGGGCAGTACGGCTAATCAACCGGTTGAAGCAAAGGTAGTTCCTGATGTGGATAAAGGGCCGGTACTTTACCAGTCACTGGATCCAAAATTTGTCGTCAGCTTTGCTAACCCCAATGGTGTACGTTTTATGCAATTCTCGGTAGATGTAGCCACGCATCAAAAGGATGTGGTGGAGCAGATAAAATTACACATGCCGGCAATTCGTAGCAACCTGTTAATGATTTTTGGTGATCAGGATTCGAGTAAAGTCAGTACCAGTAAAGGTAAGGAAAAATTACTGGGCGAAATTAGAGATAGTGTCAATGACACGTTATTACAGATGGAAGGAAAGGATGCTATTAAAAATGGCGTTGAAGCCGCCTATTTTAATTCCTTTGTGATGCAGTAGCACTTAAAAAAGAGACAGGTTAAAAACGTGAATGAACATTTATCACAAGAAGAAATTGATACCCTGTTAAATGGTGTTGATGGTGGCGATATCGATACCGAACCGGATCGACTTGCTGATGATGGTGTCGCTCAGTCATATGATCTGGGTAGTCAGGATCGGATTATACGGGGTCGTATGCCGACCCTGGATATGGTGAATGAACGTTTCACACGTTACATGCGTATTAGTATGTTTGATATGTTACGGCGTACTACAGAAGTGGTAGTAAGTGGTGTAAAAATTGTTAAGTTTTCAGAGTATGTTCGCGGCCTGTTTATGCCTACCAGTCTTAATCTGATTAATATTAAACCGCTACACGGTACGGGATTATTTGTGATTGATCCAAAACTGGTTTTTGCCACAGTAGATAATTTTTTTGGTGGTGATGGACGTTTCCATACACGTATTGAGGGCAGGGATTTTACCCCCACTGAAACGCGGGTGATTCAGATCTTAATCAATCGGGCATTTGATGAATTAAAGAAAGCCTGGAAACCGATTATTGATCTACAGTTCAAATATATCAGTTCAGAAATTAACCCGCAGTTTGCCAATATTGTTAGTCCAACTGAAGTGGTAGTGGTGTCTACTTTTAAAATGGAACTTGAAGGCGGCGGTGGTGAGTTTCATGTTGTCATGCCCTACTCCATGCTGGAGCCGATTCGTAGTTTACTGGATTCGGGTACACAAAGTGACCAGGTTAGTATTGATCATCGTTGGCGTCGGGCGTTAAAAGACGAGATGAAGCATGCAATGTTACCGATAAATAGTTCCATGGGATATACAAAACTGAAACTTGGTGAGATTCTTAAATTAAAAGCAGGCGATATTATTCCAGTTGAATTGCCTGAAATAGTGACAGTACGTGCGGCCAGTGTTCCGATTTTTAAAGGTGTACTGGGCGTTTCAAATGGAAAGAATGCTATTCGTTTTGTTGAAACAATCAAGCGACGGCCTGATTATACACATGAAGATCTGATAACTGGCAATAGCAATAGCGATGATGATGGCGATAATGATAGTGAATCATCAACTAATACCGAACTGACACTGTAAGTATAAATAAACAGGCATAGCCAGATAAAGTAACCAGGAGAAAGAAAAATGAGTGATACCCCTGAAACCCCTAATGAAAATAATGAAACCAGTGATGCGGCAGGTGATGACTGGGCTGCTGCCATGGCAGAGCAGAGTGAAGCAGAAACTGGCGGCGCTCAAACAGAGCAACAGAATACCGAAAACAATGGTGCTACTGAATCAGTTGAGCGTGCTGAATTTCAGGATCTAAATGGAGAGAGTGCCTCTATCTGTGGTACAGAAACTAATATGGATGTAATTCTTGATATTTCTGTGACCCTGTCAATGGAAATAGGGCGTACTGAAATATCCATTCAAAACCTGTTACAACTGAATCAGGGATCGGTAGTGGAGCTTGATCGACTTGCCGGTGAGCCGATGGATGTACTGGTAAATGGAACATTAATTGCTCACGGAGAAGTGGTAGTCGTGAATGAGAAATTTGGTATTCGTCTGACAGACGTTATCAGCCCTGCTGAACGCGTTAAAAAGTTACGTTAATTCACCCTGGCTAGAAAACATGAATATAGTAACGACTACTTATTTTTTTAATCAGGCAAATAAATTTCTGCTGGTTTTTATTACCATGCTGTTACTATTATTTACCTTACCAGTTTATGCTGAGGGTAATAATGTGTCTGATCATACGGGGATAAAAAAATCGCAAACGCATATACAACAGAAAAAAAACGTTACTACATATAGCACTAATATAAATCAGACCCTGTCTTCCCTGACAAAAACATCAGGGTCTACTGACGGTAACGGTAAAAGCTATATGCTGCAGTTATTTAGCGGGTTAATCCTGGTACTGCTAAGTATTGTTGTACTGGCATGGGTGGTGAAACGTTTTAATCGCCTGCAACCATCGGGTAATACCAGTTTACAGATTATTGGCGGAATCAGTATGGGGGCCCGCGAACGAGTAGTGGTAGTGCAGGCTGGAACAACAAAAGTTTTACTTGGTGTTTCACCGGGAAGAATAAATATGTTGCATGTGCTGGAGGAAAAAGGTTCTATAAATCAGCGGGATGATGAATATCATGCTGATTTATCAGATGACCCTGACATTACAACCGATCTGTCCATTGCGGATACAGAGACCGACAAAACACGTACTTTTTCGCAGAATCTGGCTGCGGCATTATTCAGGAAAAAGCATGAAGATAAATAAAATTAAATTTATTTTATACAGTGTAGTCCTGCCGCTTATGCTGTTCTCATCCTCTTCCTTTGGGGCAGTTCCAGGTCTGGTTGCATTAACTGTAACCCCCATGGCTAATGGTGGTGAGACCTATTCAGTTACCATTCAGATACTGGCAATGATGACCGTGCTCAGCCTGTTGCCAGCAGCATTGATTATGACTACATCCTTTACCCGCATTATTATCGTGTTATCAATATTGCGTCAGGCGCTCGGAACAGCGCAGACACCCTCTAATCAGATACTGCTTGGTCTGTCACTATTTCTCACCTTCTTTATTATGGCTCCGGTATTTAATACTGCCTATAGCACCGCAGTTAAACCTTATATGGCTGGGAAGATGAGTTCTGAAGCGGCGCTGGAAAAAGCCTCTATCCCATTTTATGGCTTTATGCTAAAGCAGACACGTGAGACTGATCTGGCCATGTTTGCGCAGATTTCCGGGCGTGGAAAACTGAATCCTAATGTAAAAGTTCCTTTTTCATTATTAGTTCCTGCCTTTATGACCAGTGAATTAAAAACAGCTTTTCAGATTGGTTTTTTACTTTTTATTCCTTTTTTAATTATCGATCTGGTTGTTTCCAGTGTATTGATGTCGATGGGGATGATGATGCTGTCACCAATGATTATTTCACTGCCATTTAAACTAATGTTATTTGTCTTAATTGATGGCTGGTCATTAATTATGGGTACGCTGGCATCGAGTTTTTTTCATTAAAAAACTCGATGGTTTACAAAATTACAATTTAAGAGAGGTAGAACAATGACACCGGGAATGGTTATTGATATTGGCCGTCATGCATTATGGGTAACGACAATGCTGTCAGCTCCTTTGCTGTTATCCGCATTAGTGGTAGGTTTACTGGTTGGTATGATTCAGGCGGCTACCCAGATTCAGGAAGCAACATTAACTTTTATACCTAAATTAATTGCCCAGGCTATTGTGTTGGTTATTGCAGGGTCATGGATGCTGGGCTTGCTGACCGATTATACAAAAGAGTTGTTTCATAGCATTCCGAGTCTGATCGGGTAACAGGCTAATGACGATAAGTAGCACAGAATTAATGACGTGGATTGCCAGTTTATTATGGCCATTCATGCGTATCAGTGCTATGTTTTTTGCTGCGCCTGTAATATCAGCCCGTAGCGTACCGGTAAGAGTACGGATACTGCTTGCGATGGTAATAGCATGGGTTATTCTACCGATTATTCCACCACCACCTGTGGTTGATCTGATTAGCTTTAAAGCGGTGGTCATTAGTGCCTGTCAGGTTTTTATCGGGCTGGCAATGGGTTTTATATTGCAGATGGTATTTTCCGCATTTGTTATTGCCGGGCAAAGTATTGCTACAGCAATGGGGCTTGGTTTTGCTTCCATTGTTGATCCACAAAATGGTGTTCAGGTTCCGGTAATCGGTCAGGCTTTACTGATTATGGTTACTTTAATTTTTCTTGCTTTAAATGGCCATTTGTTATTTATTAGAGTCGTTGCTGAAAGTTTCCGCCAGCTTCCAGTTGGTATAATCGTTCCCAATGCAAAAGGGTTATGGCAACTGGTTAGCTGGGGTAGCACCATGTTTTCCAGTGGTGTGTTAATTGCATTACCAGCGGTGGCTGCATTGTTACTGGTAAATATTGCTTTTGGTGTAACCGCACGAGCGGCTCCGCAATTAAATATTTTTGCAGTGGGTTTTCCAGTTATGTTAATGGTTGGTCTGGTTTTTTTAATTATTATTTTGCCAACGCTGACCACGCATTTAAGCACTCTTCTCGCTCAGTCATTCAATCTGATCCAGCGATTTATTCTATCTACCTGAAGGAATAATTATGTCAGAAGACAGTGGTCAGGAAAAAACCGAACAGCCAACCCCAAAACGGCTAGAGGATGCCAGAAAAAAAGGCCAGGTTCCACGCTCACGAGAATTAAATACAATGGCGCTGTTGATGGCGTCAGCAGCTGCTTTTCTATTTCTTGGTGGCAGTATGCTCGATGGGCTGAAAGCAATTTTTATACATAGTCTGTCACTCAGAAATATTCAGCTGATGACGGCTAGTTCCATAGAGAGAACACTGGGAGATGCCCTGTTACAGAGTTTATGGATAATGGCTCCTTTTCTGCTGATAACCATGTTGGCTATTATCATCACGCCACTGGGTATTGGCGGCTGGTCATTCAGTATGGAAGCAGTCAGTTTTAAACTGGAAAAACTAAATCCGATAAAGGGTTTAGGCCGGGTTTTTTCCGCTAAAGGTTTAATGGAGCTGGTTAAGGTACTGGCCAAGTTTGTTCTGGTTGCTGTTATTTCAACTGCTATTATTCTGTCTTTAATTAACCAGCTTACCGGTTTAAGTGAAGAGCCGTTACCGACAGCATTAACACACCTGGCACATTTATGTGTCTGGTCATTTCTGGCATGCAGTAGTGTGCTGATTATTATTACCGCCATTGATATCCCCTTCCAGTTATTTCAGCATACCAAAGAAATGAAAATGACTCTGCAGGAAGTGAAGGATGAAAATAAGGAAACCGATGGACGGCCAGAGGTAAAAGGTCGTATTCGTTCCCTGCAACAGGAATTATCCCAACGCCGCATGATGGAATCGGTACCGGAAGCTGATGTCATCATTACCAATCCGACACATTTCGCGGTGGCATTACGCTATGACCAGAACAGTATGTCAGCACCTGTGGTTGTCGCCAAAGGTGCAGATTTTGTTGCAGCAAAAATTCGTAGTGTCGCAACCGAACACGGCATTACGCTGGTGGAAGCACCACCGTTGGCGCGTGCATTATATGCCAGTACCAAAATTAACCATGAAATTCCGGCCGGACTGTATGTTGCCGTGGCAAATATTCTTTCCTACGTGTTCCAGTTAAATGCTGCTCAGCAATATGGTTATGATAAACCGGCGCATCCTGATGACCTGCCGATCCCTGATGAGCTGGCCGATGCCATGAAGGCAGAAAAAGAACAAAACGCTGAAGACAGTAAGCCGTATAACGATGTATAGAGGTAAGTCATGAGCAATGCAGCAACCCTGAATATTCGAGCATTAACGCTGACCGGGCTGGGTACCCCCTTATTAGTGGTTGCCATGCTGGCGATGATGATATTGCCATTGCCGCCGATAATGCTGGATCTGTTTTTTACTTTTAATATTGCACTGTCGCTGGTGGTATTGCTGGTTGTCGTGTACACCACCCGGCCACTGGATTTTGATATGTTTCCAACGGTGCTGCTGATAGCAACCTTATTGCGACTGTCATTAAATGTTGCCTCTACCCGGATAGTTTTACTGGAAGGGTATACCGGTACCGCTGCTGCTGGTAATGTAATTAAGTCATTTGGCGAATTTGTCGTTGGCGGCAATTATGCTGTCGGGCTGGTGGTGTTTGCCGTGCTAACCATTATTAACTTTGTGGTGGTAACCAAAGGTGCGGGGCGTATTTCTGAAGTCAATGCCCGGTTCACATTAGATGCCATGCCGGGTAAACAGATGGCAGTGGATGCCGACCTGAATGCGGGTCTGATTACCCAGGATGAAGCCAGGGAACGCCGCAGAGAAATTTCCGGGGAAGCCGACTTTTACGGTTCGATGGATGGTGCCAGTAAATTTATTCGCGGCGATGCGATTGCCGGTATTCTGATTCTGTTTATTAATATCGTATTCGGTCTGGGTATTGGTATGATCGACCATCATCTAAGTTTTTCGCAGGCCGCACATAACTACACCCTGCTAACCATTGGTGACGGTCTGGTTGCACAACTGCCTTCACTGGTGCTATCAGTTGCTGCGGCGATAGCGGTAACACGAGTATCTGCTGCCCATGATATGGGGGAGCAGGTAATTTCGCAGTTGATGAATAACCCGAAACCGATTGCGATAACCGCTGCTGTGATCGGTGCCCTTGGTATGATTCCGGGCATGCCAAACCTGGTGTTTTTAACCCTCGGTGCGATCTTTGGTGGTGCGGCATATATGATTTCACAGCGTGCAAAGGAAACTGAACAGGTAGAAGAGAGTGAAGAGGTTGAGGAAGATACCGATGCCAAACCCGCAGAATTAAGCTGGGAAGATGTGCCGATGGTTGATGTTATCGGTCTTGAAGTCGGCTATCGTCTGATCCCTCTGGTAGATAAAACCCAGGGGGGGCAACTGATGTCACGAATTAAGGGCGTGCGCCGTAAAATTTCTCAGGAACTTGGTTTTCTGGTACAGGCTGTACACATTCGCGACAACCTGGATTTATCGCCAACCGGCTACCGTATAACGCTGATGGGAGTACCCCTTGGAGAAGGTGAAATTTACCCCGATCGGGAGCTGGCGATTAATCCGGGGCAGGTCTATGGTGATTTACAGGGAATAGAGACACAGGATCCAACCTTTGGCCTGAAAGCGGTATGGATCGAGCCGGTGTTGCGTGATGAAGCCCAGACGCTGGGTTATACCGTGGTCGATACCAGTACGGTTATTGCTACCCATCTAAGTCATTTATTACATCAGCATGCGCACGAATTAATTGGTCACGAAGAAGTCCAGCATCTACTGGATATGCTGGCGAAAACATCCCCCAGGCTGGTTGAAGATTTAGTCCCAACGCTGCTGCCGCTGGGAACGGTATTAAAAGTATTGCAAAACATGTTAGAGGAAGGCGTACCCATTCGTGATTTACGAACCATTGCCGAAACTTTGGCGGAACATGCCCCGAATAGCCAAAATGCTGACGTACTCACCGCAGCGGTGCGCGCCGCATTGTCGCGTCAGATTTATCAGCATATCAACGGTATGTCACCGGAGCTGGCCGTTATCTCACTTAGTCCTGAACTGGAACAGATTTTGCTGCAATCAGTACAAAGTGCGCCAGAAGCGGGTCTGGGCATAGAACCAAAACTTGCAGAACAGATGATTACCGAATTAAACCAGCAGGTTCAGCAACAGGAAGCAGAGAATAAATCGGCAGTTTTACTGGTTTCTCCTGGATTGCGTCCTGTTCTTGCCCGCTTGTTGAGAAGTTTGGCACCAAATCTGCATGTACTTGCCTATAATGAAGTGCCAGACAGTAAACAAATACGCGTTATTGCGGCAATCGGCGCACAGAATGCTACCCTTTAATAAATAGATGGGTAGAAATTAAAAAGAGTCGGTAAAAACGGGCTGTACAGGTAAATAGCCGCACAGGTAAATAATAATGGGACATTGTCAAACAGTTAAGACACGGGCGCAGCAGATAATGACGGGGTTTATCGTATGAAGATGAAACGTTATTTTGCCGAGGATGCGCGTACAGCCTTGCGTGAACTGCGTGAAGAGCAGGGGCCGGACGCAGTTATTCTTTCTAACCGAAAGGTAACCGGTGGGGTCGAAATTATTGCCGCACTGGATTATGAAGATGCGTTGGTGAATGCGTCACTGGGCAATCCTGAAGCGCTTGATGATAGTCCTCAATCTGCGCCGCCTGAAGGATCTGGAGGCAGGGTTAAAGGTGGGCAACCGGGTACTACAACCGGAC
>CAYXNL010000038.1:0-13516 GCA_964466455.1 uncultured Thiotrichaceae bacterium | reverse complement strand
CCCGGCAACAGGAAAAGCCATCGCCCGAAATGGTATTTCCGGCCGAAGAATATGCCTCACAGGACTGGGGGACAGGGGCTGAATCATCCAGAGATGAACAGCATCTGGCAAAGGTTGCTGCCGATATCAGCGAGCGCCAGGAAAAAAATCTGAAAAAAATCCAGGGTGAGTTAAAAGGGCTGCGTACCATTATGGAAGCGCCTCTGATGCAATTTTCCTGGGGGGAACTGGAACGTATTCAGCCATTACAGGCGAATTTGCTGAAACAACTTTTGGCATTAGGTCTGAGTGCCACATTATGTGAACAGATTACTGCAAAGATGGTGGCCAAAGGTCTGAATAAACATAGCTGGCTAGAAGCGCTAAAGCTGCTTGCTGCCACCCTGCCGGTTACTGATGAAGACCTGATGCGTAGTGGTGGTGTCGTCTCCCTGATCGGTCCGACTGGTGTCGGGAAAACCACGACTATCGCTAAACTGGCTGCACGCTTTGCCCTGCGCCACGGCCGCCGCAATATTGCTCTGGTAACAACCGACAGTTATCGTATAGGCGCGCATGAACAACTGCGTACCTATGGTCGGATATTGGGTGTGCCGGTACAGGTGGCTGCTGACAACGATGAATTAAGCACAGTGCTAAATCATAACCGGGATAAAAAACTGATTCTTATTGACACCTCCGGGGTGAGTCAGCATGACCAGCGACTGACTGAACAGCTGGCAACGCTCACTGTTGAATCACTACCAATGAGAAATTATCTGGTACTTTCGGCAACCAGTCAGATGGGTTTGCTGGAGGACGTTATTGACTCATTTGGTCGTACCCGACTTGATGGCTGCTACCTGACCAAGGTGGACGAAGCTGTCAGTCTGGGTGAAGTGCTTTCTGTATTAATAGAAAAAAAACTACCGGTTGCCTATGTGAGTGACGGGCAGAAAGTACCGGATGATCTACATCCGGCACGGGGTGAATTACTGGTGAAAGAGGCGGTGAAGTTAATGCAGAAGTCAAAGAATAAACCATCAGATAAAGAACTTGCTTTTATGTTTGGGGGGTTAATTAACAATGCAAATACCTGAGATAGTCGTGGATCAGGCTGATGGTCTGAGGCGTATCGTTGATCCGAAGCCAGTAAAAGTGATTGCGGTAAGCAGTGGTAAAGGCGGCGTAGGTAAAACTAATGTTTCGGTTAACCTGTCCGTATCACTGGCTAAAATGGGTCGGGAAGTGATGTTAATGGACGCTGATCTGGGATTGGCAAACGTGGATGTATTGCTGGGTTTAAATCCATCTTATGACCTGTCTCATGTAATCAGTGGTGAACGAACACTGGAAGAAGTCATTGTGGAAGGCCCGGCAAATCTGAAGATTATTCCAGCCTCCTCCGGTATTAGTAAAATGGCCAATCTACAATCGATGGAACAGGCCGGTCTGATTCAGGCATTCAGCGAACTGGGTTATGCACTGGATGTGCTGGTGGTGGATACTGGTGCTGGTATCTCCGATAGCGTGGTCAATTTCTGTAGTGCCGCGCAGGAAGTCATTGTCGTTGTCTGTGATGAACCGGCATCCATTACCGATGCGTATGCTTTTATCAAAGTGATGAGTCGTGAACACAGTATCGACCATTTTCAGATACTGGCCAATATGGCGCATACCTCCAGTGAAGGTCGTGAAATGTTTCATAAATTATCCACCGCTACCGATCGTTTTCTGGATGTTATGCTGACCTTTATGGGGTCTATTCCCTACGATCCGCGGTTGCGAAAGGCCGTGCAGCACCAGCGCGCCCTGGTTGAAGCCTTTCCCAAAAGCCCTGCCGCACAGGCCATGACACGACTGGCAAAACAGGTTGATGAGTGGCCATCGGGTGCCGGATCCGGTGGCCAGTTAGAATTTTTTATAGAAAGGCTGGTTAATGCCGATACAGATATGCGTGGGGTGTCGGGATGACAGTAGCACAATATACGGATATTGAATCCAGTACCCGTTCAGTACGGGATTATGACATGCTGATGACTACTCACGCACCATTGGTGAAACGCATTGCTTATCATGTGATGGGACGATTGCCATCATCTGTTCAGCTTGATGATATGGTACAGGCTGGCATGATAGGTCTGTTTGAAGCATTAAAAGCGTACGACACCACGCGCGGCGCAAGTTTTGAAACCTATGCCCGTATCCGTATTCAGGGTGCGATGCTGGATGAGGTTCGACGTTGTGACTGGACCCCACGTTCAGTATATAAAAAATCCCGGCAACTGGCAGAGGCCGTACGTATTGTTGAAGAACGCCAGGGTCGAGATGCCAGAGACAGTGAAGTGGCAGAAATATTGGGGTTAAAAATGGAGGAATATAATACCCTGGTTAAGGAAGCGGCGGGCTGTCAGATTTTAAGTTTTGATGACATCAATGTTGGCGGTGAAGTGGAATCACAGATGCCAGGGAACATTTCGGGTCCGTATCAGGAATTACAGGAAGACTTTTTTAAACACGGCCTGGCACAGAATATTGCCAACCTGCCTGAACGTGAGCGCATGATAATGGCGCTTTACTATGATGAAGAATTTAATCTGCGTGAAATAGGTGAAATCCTTGGTGTTACCGAAGGTCGTGTGTGCCAGATTCATGGTCAGGCGTTAATTCGTTTGCGTGCTCGCATGACAAACTGGGTTAATGAGAATCGTGAGCCAGACTAATGGTCGCATAGGTAAAAAAATAGAGAGCAAAGAGGCATAAATCGTGGATAAAAATATGCGAATACTGGTTGTAGATGATTTTTCTACGATGAGACGAATTGTTAAAAACCTGCTGGGAGGTCTGGGTTTTACCAATATTGTGGAAGCGGATGACGGCAATACCGCTTTACCCATACTGGAAAAAGGTGGTATTGATTTTCTGGTAACAGACTGGAATATGCCGGGTATGCAGGGTATTGAATTGTTAAAGGCAGTACGGGCAAATCCAAAGCTTGCTGCGCTGCCCGTATTAATGGTTACCGCCGAAGCCAAGCGTGAACAGATTATGTTGGCGGCACAGGCTGGAGTGAATGGATATGTGGTAAAACCATTTACGGCAGACACATTAAAAGAGAAAGTTGATAAGGTATTCGAGAGACTGGAGGGTTCGGCATGAAAAATCAATCCAGTACAACGGAGAAAGACCGTAATGATGTGTCTATTCAGACAGTCGAATCGACTGAGATACAGGAAAATTTACTGCTTATTGCTACCACACTGGTAACGCAGTTGCAGGCAAATCGTATGGGCGAAGCGAAGCAAACGATTTACCACTTATGCCAGTTACAGGAAAAAAGCCTGTTTCAGGAAATCGGCAAACTGACACGCAAGATGCACGAATCACTTACCCATTTTGCCAACGATGAAAATCTGGACACGCTAATGCATGAAAGTTTGCCGGATGCAAAGAAAAGACTTGACTATGTTGTGCAGTTAACCGAGGAATCGGCAAATAAAACATTGAATGCGGTTGAACAATGTATGCCCATCAGCGACAGCCTGAAGAGTGATGCGCAATATTTACAGCAACAGATTGATGGTACAGATGAAACGTCAGCTAATAGTGATGAAGCCAGTCGGGTAACGCTAAATCAGTTCCTGTCCCGGACGATAGAACAAAGCGAAACATTAAATACCTGCCTGACAGAAATTCTTATGGCGCAGACTTTTCAGGATGTAACCGGTCAGGTCATCCAGCGTGTTATCAAGCTGGTAAAAGAAGTAGAAGACAGTCTGGTTGCAATGATTCGCACCTGCGGTTCACCAACGATAGAGGCTAAAAAAACCAGTCAGCCTGTGGGTAAAGAAAGTAATAAAGAAACCAATAAAAAAATCGATAGCACGGGTTATGGCCCGATGGTTCCGGGGCTGGTTGCCGCTTCATCCGCCAATAATAGTAGTGATGAAAGTGGTAGTTTGCAAACTCAGGATGAGGTAGATGACCTGCTGTCAACACTCGGATTTTAATAAAAAATGCCGGACAGGTAGATAAAGAAGGTATAAAGAAGAGTTTAGTAAAATGAATATAGATGACGATATATTACAGGACTTTCTTATAGAAGCCGGTGAGCTGTTTGAACAGTTGGGTGAGCAGATTGTCGAGCTCGAACAGCAGCCGGAAGACAGTGAATTACTGAATGCAATTTTCCGCGCTTTCCATACAATAAAAGGCGGTGCTGGTTTTCTGAAAGCGGATGCGATGGTAAGTATTTGTCATCATGCAGAAGATGTTTTTAATGTATTGCGTCAGGGAGAACGAATTGCCGATGCCGGTTTAATTGATGTTATCTTACAGGTTATTGATGTTGTTGGTGGAATGTTCGAGCAGTTACGCGAAGGAGAACCCTTAACACCAGCAAACCCCGAACTGTTACAGCAGATTGAAATGCTGGCATCCGGTGAGCCAGTTGAGAAGCTGACAGGGACAGAGGTTGCAGTGGATGAAGACTCTATATTAGCAGGCTCAGAAAAAACACAGATTAACGCCGATACAGACCAGCCAGATAAGAGCCAGTCAGGTGCAGACCAGCCCGTTTCATCAAGTATGGATGATGCGTTTACTGCCATGCTTCGTGAGACACAGACCCCCGATACACTGTCATCCAATACACCGTCATCCAATACACAGCAGACAGAATCTATAAAAAAAGTAAAGGATGATTTAATCACCGATGATGAGTTTGAAAACCTGCTCGATCAGTTACATGGTGTGGGCAAGCACGGCGGTATTCCGGAATCGCCGGTTGCCGCCGAGCAAAAAACGCAGCAGGAAATACCGGTAGTAGCAACGCAGCCTGCTACGGATATTATTACCGATGATGAATTTGAAGCCGTGCTTGACCAGATGTATGGAAAAAATGGTGGGCCGGGTTCTGTGCCGCAGGCAGAAGGTAATACCGTAGAAGAAAAGAATATAGCAGAAAAACCAGCTGCTACGTCGAGCAATACACCAGAAAAACCAGAAGTAAAAAGAAAAGCCTCCCATCCACAGGCCGAAAGCAGTGTGCGTGTCGATACTTCACGGCTGGATGATATTATGAATCTGGTTGGTGAGCTGGTACTGGTTAGAAACCGCCTGTCAACATTAAAACAGATTATTAAACAGGAGCAGGTTATTGATGCTATCGCTAATCTTGAACTGGTAACCGCAGATCTGCAGGCATCGGTAATGAAAACCCGGATGCAACCAATTAAAAAAGTTTTTAACCGGTTTCCTCGGGTTATTCGTGACCTGGCCCGGCAACTAAAAAAGGATGTTAATCTCGAACTGGTGGGGGAGGATACCGATCTGGATAAAAATCTGGTAGAAGCACTGGCAGATCCGTTAATTCACCTGGTGCGAAATGCGGTGGATCATGGTATTGAATCGCCAGAAGAGCGTTTCACCAATGGTAAGCCAAGACAGGGTCGTGTCATCCTGTGTGCGGCACAGGAGGGCGACCAGATTCTGATAACCGTTTCTGATGATGGTAAAGGTATGGATCCTGACACATTACGTCAGAAAGCAGTTGAAAAAGAATTGATGACAGCAGAAGACGCAGCGCGTCTGACAGAAACAGAAGTCTACAACCTTATTTTTGCGCCGGGTTTTTCAACCAAAACAGAAATATCCGATGTCTCTGGCCGAGGCGTAGGCATGGATGTAGTCAAAACACATATTACAGAATTAAACGGATCGCTGGAAATTAATTCGAAAAAAGGTCGTGGCACGATCATTACTATTCGTCTGCCTCTAACCCTGGCTATTCTGCCGACACTGATGGTTAATCTGGATGATTACCAGTTTGCCTTACCACTAACCAATGTTCTCGAAGCCTTTAATATGGAACCACAGGCGGTCAATATAGTCGATGGGCAGGAAGTAATGCAGGTACGGAAACGACCGCTGCCCCTGTATTATCTGTATAGCTGGTTGATTCAGGATAAGGTCTTTAATGGCCCGCAGACCACGCAAAAAGTTATTGTAGTACAGATGGGTAGTCAACGGTTCTGCCTGGTGGTTGATGGTCTGATTGGTCAGGAAGAGGTTGTTATTAAACCGCTGGGTGCGATGATTGCCAGCACCCCCGGTTTTGCTGGCGCTACCATTACCGGTGATGGAAGTATTGCGCTGGTACTGGATATACCCAGTTTAATCAAACGCTATGCGTCAGGTTATTAAAAATAACCATAAATGATAGAGACAGTGATGAATATTATTGCAATCGCCAATCAGAAAGGTGGAGTAGGAAAAACCACATCAACCGTAACGCTGGCTGGATTACTGGCGCAGCGTGGGCAGAAAACACTGATGGTTGATCTTGACCCGCATGGCTCACTAAGTAGTTATTTTAATATAGATCCGGAAACGGTCGAAAAAAGTGTTTTTAATCTCTATCAACAGGCAGCAGCAAAACAGCCATTAGCAACCGACAGTATCGTACAGCAGACACCATTTGATAATTTATTCATTCTGCCAGCATCAACATCACTGGCTACACTGGAAAAACAGTTTGGTGGCAAGCCCGGTATGGGGCTGGTGTTGCAGCAGGCATTGAAGCAGGTACAGGAATCTTTTGAGCAGGTTCTGATTGATTGCCCGCCTATGTTAGGTATGTTAATGATTAACGCCCTGGCAGCCTGCGAACAGTTAATTATTCCGGTGCAGACCGAGTTTCTTGCTATGAAAGGTCTACAGAGAATGCTGCGTACCATGAAGATGATAGAACGCTCGTTAAAAAAACAGTTGCAATATTATGTCTTACCGACATTGTACGATCAGCGCACTCGCGCCTCCAGACAATGTCTGCAACAGATGCAACAGGATTATGTGGAACATATTACTCAAACAGTTATCCCCGTGGATACAAAATTTCGTGATGCCAGTTTTGATGGTAAACCCTTATCAATAATATATCCTGATACACACGGTGTTGTTGCCTACAAAAAACTGCTTGTAGAAACAGAAACCAGGCTGGAGGGGCAGGATTCTACTACGAATAAGGAAGCATCCGGTTCGGCTGATGGTCCATTTGCAAGGGAGGCAGGTTAATGCTATTAAACAATGAAACAGCAGCGGTAGCAGAAAAACCGGCCATCCCTGCCGCGCAACGGATCGAAGAAGACTATCTGGATTGCCTTTTGTCAGAAGTGGAGCAAATGCCAACCGACTCGGTGGTTGCGGCAGATGCGGCAGAAGAAAATAATCTACAATGTAAGCCGCTGCTAAATACGCAATTAAATACAACAGATAGTTTTCAATGTCGCCTGCTGCATAGCTGTGGTATCACCATAGCTGTACCCCTTGATGATATGTCACAGTTTATAGAAATTCCTGATGATCTGGAAATAAATAACAGATTGGCATCACTCTGCTATGGAAAATTTGAATGGCAAAATAAACAGATATTTGTTTTAAGAATGCCATTGATTATATTTGATAATACTGATGAAGCACGGAAAATACCAGAAAATGAACAGAAAATTATAGTATTGAAAAATAAAAACATAGCCTTTATGTGTAATGAAATTCCGGGAACAGTGAATGTAAATCCGCGTGAAGTACTATGGCGCGATAGTAATAGCCGACGGTTATGGATGGCAGGCATGGTAACAAAACAGGGATATGCCATTCTTGATGCGGAAGGTTTATTACAACTAATGATAAACGGGGGGAAGAAACATGATTGACGACAGTGAAGATAGCAAACAGCCTGGTCTATCGACAGAACGTTGGATAAGCTTTTGTCTGGGAGATGAACATTATGCGATTGAATTAAAACGTGTGCGTGAAATTATTCGTATCAGTAATATTGTTCCAGTTCCGGGGACACCATCATATGTACTGGGTATTACCAATATACGCGGTAACGTGGTTACGGTTATCGATGGCTGTCAGCGGATAAATGTGGCCGGGAGTCCACAGGATGATCGGTCAAGAATAATTATCCTTGAATATGCAGATGGAGTAATCGGCATGGTTGTCGATAGTGTTACCGATGTAATGGATATCTCCCTGAGTGATATTGATGCTAACCCGAAAATCAGTACTCATGAAGGTGCAAGATACATAAAAGGTGTGGTACCACATAATAATAATTTAATCATTATTCTCAATATCGATTTGTTTCTTGGTGAAGAGTGCGATACTGCCGCTGCGGCAGGCTTTTAGGTAACCTTTTACCCGTTTTCCCCTTGGCTTTTTCACAACGGCAAGCTTTTTCCGCTAACGCATAATATACAACGGTATGGCACCGTTTTTTCTGTAATATCCTCACTAATAAATAATAATTACATTAATAAACAGTAAGATACGTAGTTTATACGTAATTCATTATTTCTCTTCTGTAAGTGGCATAACAATTGCTTTCAATATAAGCAGGGCAATATCGCTGAATATTGAGGTTGGTATACCTTTAGAAAAAGGATAGTTATCAAAAATATATAGCCACAGAGCCATAAAACAGGTAAAGAAATATGCTCTGTTACCGATAACAGAGGTAGCAAATACAGAAATAACTGAGGTAAAGATGCGAAATTATAAAGCATGGCTATCAGTGCTAAGAAAACAATGGCTTATAGCAGAAAAAAATAATTGGGGATTATCAGGGGACTTATTGGAAATGGGTAATGTAATGACCAGAACGTTACAGGGCCAGTACTATTCTGAAGAAGAAATTAGTGGGAAGAAAATTGAGCACCTGGCTTTATTCGAGCGAGGTTTGCATAGGGGAACAGGTATGCTTTGGTATGCTTTTTTTGCGCAGGCAATAATGATTTCTATGTTTCTAACAGCATTGTTACTGTCTGTAAGTTATTTCCTGCATATATTCCCAATCATTATTTTTGCTGTTTCACTGACGGCAGGACTTATTATCGAATTTATGTGTCGTGGAGATAAATATGAATAACAAACTGGATAAGCAATCGTGGGTTACTTCCTTTTTACTGTTTATACCCGGAGCGATTGCTGCAGTGATCGCCGCCGTATCAGCTATGAGCAGTATTACAGTGGCAGGCATTGTTCTGGTCGCTTCGGTTGCAACAGCCCTTCTGAGCTACTGGTTAGCAAGACCATTACGGCAGGAATTTATTTCTTCTCAGAATGAAAAAGAGAAAATGCAAACCTATGTAGTATCGCTGGAAAATCTGTGTAAACAGTCACTACCAATTATTCGGCGGAATGTTGAAAGTTCTAATACCAGTACAGAAGAAAGTGTGAATCAGCTATCTCAGGCTTTTTCTAATCTTGCATTGCAGCTTGATGAAGTCATTAGCACCTCACAGGCGCGTGGTGACAATTTGGGTGATGGTCAGGGTATGATCGCCCTGTTTGCAGAAAGCCGGAGCTCATTACAAACCGTTATTGATTCACTTGAATCGTCCCTGTCCCTGGAAAACAGATTACTCAGCGAAGTAGAAGCGCTGGCAACTCATGCCGAACAGCTTAATGAAATGGCAGGCGATGTTGGGCAGATTGCCGACCAGATTAACCTGCTGGCATTAAATGCAGCCATTGAAGCAGCGCGTGCTGGCGAACATGGTCGCGGTTTTGCGGTAGTGGCCGATGAAGTGAGGAAACTGGCTTCCATGTCAGCAGAAACCGGTCAGAAAATGCGCGAGAAGGTAGCGAATATCGGTGAAGCGGTTACCGATACGCTGAAACAGGCCGAGCATTCCATTAATCATAATCAGGAAGTAGTCGATAAAGGTAAAAGCACCATTGAAAGCGTATTCGGTAAACTCCAGGACACGATTGAAGTATTACAGGATGACAGCACATCACTACGCGCCAGTGGCTCGGATATTCGAAATGAAATATCAAAAGTACTGGTTAACTTTCAGTTTCAGGACAGGGTTTCACAGATACTTGGTCGGGTCAGAGAAGATCTCGGTTCTATTGTTGAACAGGTGGATAACGCCAGAACGCAGAGAGCTTCCGGTGATATAACCCCCGTTGATTATAAAGTTCATGTGGAGGAAATGGCCGCTTCCTATACCACTGAAGAACAGACGCATAATCATAATAGCCCCGTTGCACATTCGGGTGTTCAGGCAAACGAAGAAGAAATCACTTTCTTTTAAGAGGTTGTAAAAATGGCTAAAACGATAATGATTGTTGACGACTCATCATCAATTAGGCAGGTTGTAAGTATTACATTAAAAAGTTCCGGTTACGAGGTAATTGAAGCCTGTGATGGAAGAGATGCACTAACCAAACTGGATGGAAAAAAAGTACATCTGATTATCAGTGATGTCAATATGCCCAATCTTGATGGTATTGGGCTGGTTAAAGAAGTTAAGCAAAACCCGCAATACAAGTTTACACCAATTATGATGTTGACGACGGAGTCAGGTGAAAATATGAAACAGAAAGGGCGTGAGGCGGGTGCAAAAGCCTGGCTGGTCAAACCTTTTCAGCCACCGGCTTTACTGGCGGCTGTTTCAAAACTGGCGTAATTAAAAAATGACCGGATAAGCGGCTACATAAAGGTAATCACTATGGCTCTTTCAATACAACAAAATGCAAACATAAAACCGGTAATGCATAACCGGGTGGAGAATAAAGGCAGTCAGTCACAATACAGTGATAATAGCCAGGGCACTACTATAGCAGAAAAAAAATCACCGGATAATAATGAAAAGGATGATTTTAATATGGGTTTGAGCTGGTTGATGAATGCCGGTTCAGCGGAAGAAGTAAAAAATAAAAATACGGTATTAACCGGCATTATTGAAATGAATGCTATCGGGCTACAGTTTTTTCTTGCGATGCAACGCCAGATTGTTCATCTCAGGTTGTCATCTATTTCTGCAAAAAATTATCCGGCAGAAATCCATAATTGAGAAAAATCAGAAATAATTTATCCAGAAATTTATCTAGAAATAATTTATAAAGCAAATTGATGGGAAATAGATATGACCTCTCTTGAAGATACCTTTAGAGAAGAAGCAGATGAGTTGTTAATTGACCTTGAAGCAGCCATGCTCGAGCTTGAAGAAACACCGGATGATACAGAATGTGTCGACCGTGCTTTTCGTGCGATGCATACCATTAAAGGTTCTGGTTCGATGTTCGGCTTTGACAAACTTGCTGGTTTTACCCATCATCTTGAAAATGCATTTGATCTGGTTCGCAGTGGACAGCTAAAGGTAACAAAAGAGCTGATAAGCATCAGTCTTGATTCGGGCGATCATATTCGTGCCATGCTGGAAGATATTAATCCTCCTGCAGATGTTGAGCAGGAAAGTGCCGGTTTGTTACAGCGACTGGCCGAGCTGATACCGGTACAGACAGAGACGCAACATTCGTTGCCTGCAACACCGATACAATCCAATCCGACAGAGCTACCCGATTCGGCTGACTGTACCTACCGTATTCGACTGAAACCCTGTGCCGATACCTTTGCAAGTGGTATGGATCCATTGCCGGTCATCCGTGAGCTGAATACGCTGGGTCCGTGTCACACCACGGTACTGGAATCGGATGTACCCCGATTCGATCAGCTTGATGCCGAAGAAAGCTACCTGGCATGGGATCTGGTTCTTAGTAGCGATAAAGGGCGCAATACGATTAATGATATTTTTATCTTCGTCGAGGATGACTGGGATATTAATGTAGAAGTGATAGATGGTGGAAGCGATTTTGCCGAGTCAGAGGCAGACATGCCAATTGGAGAGATCCTTGAGATAAAAGGAGATGCCAGCAAGCAGCAGGTAGAAACGGCACTGGCGCAGCAGAAAAAAACCGGCGAGTTGTTAACAGAAAACGGCGTTAGTGCGGACAAGGTTGCTTCCGCATTGAAGGAGCAGAAAGTTGTTAGAGAGAATAAAAAAGTGCGCCAGCAGCAAGCACCTGAATCGGTAAAAGTACCCGCAGACAAACTGGATATCCTGATGGATCTGGTTGGTGAGCTGGTTATCGCCCAGGCAAGATTAAACCAGTCTGCCAGTGAAAAACATGATGGTTCGCTTACCGTTATTGCAGAAGATATGGAACGGCTTACCACTGATTTACGTGACAATACTCTGGGTCTGCGTATGTTGCCTATCGGCACAACCTTTGCTCGATTCAGACGTCTGGTCAGGGATCTGTCCAATGAACTGGGTAAGCAAATTAAACTGGTTACCGTAGGCGCAGAGACCGAGCTGGATAAAACGGTTATCGATAAACTGGCCGATCCACTGGTGCATTTAATACGTAACAGTATTGACCATGGCATAGAAATGCCGGAACAGCGCATTGCGGCTGGTAAAGAAGAAACCGGTACCGTACACCTTTCTGCGGTGCATTCTGAATCGCATGTTGTGATTAAAATTAAAGATGATGGTGCTGGTTTAAATACGCAGGCTATTCGTGAAAAAGCCATTGAACGTGGCATTATTCAGCCGGATGACACACCGACAGCGCAGGATCTTTACGACCTGATATTTGATGCCGGTTTTTCTACCGCGAAAACAGTCTCCAATATTTCTGGCCGTGGTGTCGGTATGGATGTGGTGAAACGCTCTATCGAATCATTACGCGGCAGTGTCTGGATTAATAGTGAGCCGGGCAAAGGGAGCACGGTGACCGTTAAGTTACCACTAACACTGGCGATTATTGAAGGGCTTCTGGTACAGGTTGAAGCCGAACGTTATGTACTGCCTTTATCCATCGTTGAGGAATGTGTAGAAATAACCGCAAAAGAAGTCAAACAGAAAAAAGGCGGTCAGCTACTGGAGGTACGTGGTGAACTGGTACCGTATCTGCGCTTGCGTGACTGTTTTGGTCACCATAAGGAAGATAATATTCCACAGATAGAACAGGTAGTGGTAGCTCGTGTTGGCGAAAAACGCTTTGGTTTTGCGGTGGATGAAGTAATCGGTCAGCATCAGACAGTCATTAAAGCATTAGGAAAAATGTATGAAGGAACGGTCGGTCTATCGGGTGCAACCATACTGGGGGACGGTGCTGTCGCACTAATTCTGGACGTAGCAGGTTTAGTCGGATGGGCAACGGACAGGGCAGCCTGCCTGCATTAAAAAATAATGATAACGCGAGGATAAAGCAGTGAAAGTAAATATGCCAATTACCGAGAATGAACAGTTAGTACAGGACGATGCTCTTCTGGTATCAAAAACAGATCTAAAAGGCTGCATTACCGATTGCAACACGGATTTTATTACTATAAGCGGTTTTAGCGAAGAGGAATTAATTGGCGAAAACCATAATATTGTGCGTCACCCTGATATGCCTGCTGAGGTATTTGAAGAGATATGGAATACACTGGGGGCAGGAAGGACCTGGACCGGTCTGGTAAAAAATCGCTGTAAAAACGGGGATTATTACTGGGTGAAAGAAAACATAACTCCACTTAGGGAAAATGGAGAAGTTAGTGGTTATATGTCGGTACGAAATAAAATATCACACGATGAAATAACCGAAGCAGAAACATTCTACCGAAAAATAAAAGAGGGTGAGGCAACGCTAAAACCGACCTTCTGGCAGAAAATAAATATATTTAACCGCATGA
>CAYXNL010000037.1:16464-23819 GCA_964466455.1 uncultured Thiotrichaceae bacterium | reverse complement strand
TTATGGGGTTTTCAGGCCTCTTTTTTAGCTGTTAACGGGACAGCAGTGATATTTTATATATAACTAATATTCATATCTTTGAGTACTTTTTGCGGACCAGGTTTTTGATCCTGTCGTTTATTGTGGCAATCTGTTCTATTCGGGAAATTATGCGGGTAGTTTTCTTATTAATTTCTATATTTTGTCATTTTTTCAACAGTTTTGACTTAATTCATGTATTATTGGCTACCTGAAATATAAGATTCAGTTTAATAAATAGATATGATGTTATATTATATCGTTTAAATTCAAAATGTTAGCGCATACTCCTGCTGCTAAAAAAGAAATTAAAATTAAAAAATAATGTTGCAAAAATAAAGACTATTTTGTTTGCACAGACTAAATTTGCCAAAATAGATGCCTCTTCGTTATATAAAGAAGCATCATTTTAGCGAAAAATAAAAGTCAGGTAGAAATAATACAAGCTCGCCCGGTACCTGGCGTAAAAACTAACGAAACACGAACCGTATTCCGCTGTAATGGATTAATACGAGGGAAGACACAATGATGCCCAGACATTTTTTTTGCCTGCTTAAATCTACAACGGTAATTGTTTTATTATCAATTAGCCTGATTGCCTGTGATCCCGGTACCCCCGGTGGACAGACAGGATTCAAGGCTGGTGGCGCAGCGGCTGCATTGAGCCAGCAGGAATTTAATAACTTAGCACCCGAAAAACAATATCAGGTAGCCAGTAAACTCTACGGTACTTTGTTCAGGGGGATTACAGCCGACCAGTTTTTTGATTTTTCTACCGGAATGAAAACACTGCGTCCACGAAATTCAAACTTCATCAATGATACACGCAGACAGTTATCACGTAACCTGAGTCTGGACAGCATTAATCAGTACGATCGGGCCATTGATGGACTGGATGCCGATTTAAGTAATCCTGATATGGCAAAGGCAAGGTACCAATTTGATACAAGAACCGACCTGCAAAGTAATCAGCGTCCACGTCAGCTGCCGCTGGCTCGTATCAAGGACTATCCCATCAGCCGAGATTTATATGTAAACTGGATGGCCTATTTTCTGGCGAATACCGTCATGTATTCACCGGCTGAAGAAATGGAAAGTGCTGATATGCTGGATGTACAGCGGATGTATCGATTTCTCAGTAGTAATATTAAAAAACGTTCAACTATCAAACAAATGGTACGGGCTAATTTACCTTCTCTGGCACGTTGGCGTGTTGCCCGTACTCCTCAGAATGCCGCACTGGAAGCATTTGAAAATTATCTTGGCCTGTTTCAGGATGGTCGTTTAACCGAGGCACAGAAGGCAAAGTTTCCATTGATTGCCACTTTGCCGACTTCTATCGAAAATGCTGGTATCGCATGTAAGGATCTATTTTTGACCCGTGCCAGTGATGATTACCTGATTAGCCGGACTGATTATCCGAACACAACGCCAAAGTTAATCTTGAATAAATCATTTGTGACAAGTTGTAATGATGTTTATGATGTGGTGGCGGGACACAGTTTACTTATGCCTCGTGCAGTAGAAGTTATTATTAATTATTTCTTTCCCGGTAAAGTATTAAAGCAGAAACGTCTGGCTGTCAGGCAGGCGATTATCAATTCGAACCCGAAAACCTACGAAGATATTTTTACCGCTATTTTATTCTCTCGTGAATATCTGCTAAATACTCAACGACCCAAATCTTTCGAAGAAAGTTTTCTGCCACTACTGGATACTTTAAAGTGGGATGTGAAGGCAAATGCAGGGCGGGTTGGGAAAAGAATATTTATGGATATGCAATCCAACCAGAATAGTGCAACTTATCTTGGCGGGATGAACTGGAATGCCATGTCATTAAAAATTGGTCGCCTGCCAGGTGTTCCACTGGATGCATTAAGTTTCGGTAATTACCATAAAGCGATTCGCAAAGATCTGTTCCTGAATACATCCAGCTATAGTGGCGGTGTGAATAAAGCAGGAGCGGGACTGATTTATGATGAAAACCGTAAACTATCTGGTTTTATTAAAAACCTGTCACTGAATGATTATATTGACTATCTGTTTCTCAATACGCTACATCGGCGGGCAACAACAACAGAGCGTCAGGGTTTATATAACTACCTGGTCAATGTGCATAATTATACTGACACAGTTACGGTGCAGAAAGTTGATAGTGAGGTTATCAAGCAATATAGATATCTTGATCTGACAGAAGATGTTCTGGACTATATTTCACGTTTACCTGAGCTATATTATTTTCCATCGGTTACTTAACACAAAGGGATGATTATGAATCGTAGAATATTTTTAAAAACATTGGCTGCGGCAGGTGGTGCGACCATTCTCCCTCAGTCTTTTTCTCTGTCATCAATGTATAAAAATGCTGATGCCGCGATTAATTATGCAGCAATAAACATGAATGCCAGCAGTGTTCCAGTTGTAATGCCACAGGTTATTAATATTTTTTTATATGGCGGGCCATCGGAACTTGCCGGAAATTTGTCCAATATTGCTAACATTGAACAAAACTCGGAAACGAAATATGCTGATTTTTTTCCAGGTATTTTAGATCCACAATCACTCGCCGGTAATGGTCTTGTTACGCCGCGAGGTTTCTGGGGGTCTAATAAATCAGGAATTAATAACGAAGCTGATCGGGGAGCAGGCGGGGATGATATGGAGTTTCTGGTTTCACAGGGGCATATGTCAGTTTACCGTACCATGATGAAACGTAAAAACACATCACAGTCGCATCGTGAAAATATATTAATGAGCCAGAAAGGTTCACTGGATATTGATCTGGCTCCCGGTTTCGGCTACAAACTTGCCGCGTTAATTTCACAACACCGTTCTCTGTTTGAAAGCAATACAAGATTAGCAGATGGCACCGCAATTAATGATGTAGAAAAACTGGTTATGCCTTTTGTCTCTATTCTCGATGGAGATACAAGAATTTTTGATAAAGACTCCAGTGTTAGTGTACCTCTTCTATTTAATGGTATATCGGTGAGTCAGGATTTAAGCAACCCGTTTACACGTGATTTGCCTAACCCCGTTGCAGACCCGGTGGCGGAAAATAAAATGCTGGATACACTTGTACAGAAAAGCATCGCCGAATCAGGACGTAATTATGCCGAAGTGATTGAGGCGTTCAGATTACGTCAGGATCTGGCGCAGGCAATGAATGTTTTTTCCAGTGCAAATTTATCTGTCTTGCCCACACTGACTGGTCTGGCTGATATTACGGCGAATGGCGGCAGTACGGTTCTTGCCTATCCGAACACATCAGTTGGTCGTAGTTTACGTGCCGCCGTGACTCTGGCAGTTGAAAATCCTGGCACACTATTTACTACAGTAGGGGGTGCTTTTGGTGGCTGGGATGACCACAATAATGGTGTTGACCGTTATCCGGGGCGTATGCGTCAGGTATTTGATGCGTTACGGGTTGCTATGATGCATATTAAGTATTCGCATAATTCACCCACACAAATTAATGCATTAAACCGCCCGACCAATAATATTATTATTAATGTATTTGGTGATTTTGGTCGCCGGGTAAACCTGAATAATTCATTAGGCTGGAACCACGGTAATAATCAGAACTTTTATACCCTGGGTGGGACACAGCCAAATCTGAGAACCATAAAGGGTAATGATGCACTTGGGAAAGTGGTGGGGAAAACGGTTAGAGTCGGTAATGCTGGGGAAGATAGCCAGTTTACCCAGCCAGCATCGGGTAGTTATGAATTTGAACCAATGTCAGTGGCTGCAACAATATATAAATATTTTGGTGTTGTGCCACAGGCCATTATCGATCAGGATAATCCGGAGCCCTTAACGTCCTATGCTGATCCGGCTCAACCGAGCCGTTATATTGACCCCGGTTCGCCACCCATCAATGAAGACCCGGCAACCAATGGCGCAGTGTAATGAAGGTAGTCTAAAAAAGTTTGTTATAGGCTATCTGAAAAATAATTGCCTTATTGATACTAAATTCAGATGTGCTAAATGACTGATACATATAGGCCAGTCTGATCCGTAACAGGCCATCTGGACCAGTTTCGATACCATAACGCAAATCTGGAGTAACACTGTCTATGCTATCAAGGCGGTAATCGGCACTGATGTATTGCGGGAAGGTATCCGGTATGCTGGGAGCTGCCGGATTATTTTCAACCACTGCATAAAATTCATTCTGGTAGAAAAAAGCTTTGGACTGATGATACAGCCGGATACCGGATTCAAAATACTGCCTGCCACCAAATTGATGGTGATAGTTAAATCGAACGGTATGTGATTTTACTTTCCAGTCATCCGTGTAATAGCGATAGGACAACTGGATAATATCATTAACAGGAAACAGTTGGTGATTAAGGTGGAAAGTTAGTGCCATTCGTTTGCGAGTGGATGGTCTGCTTTCATAAAAACTATCGTAAGCTTTATTGCTGTTTATATCAACGACACTGAAAACTTTATACGGATCGGTCAGATAACCTTTGGCAACACTGTATGACAGATTTACCTGACCAATGGTTCTGCGGTTAATAATACGTGTTAAACCGAGGATAATATCGGTTGTGTCTTTTTTACCTTCGCCATAAAACAGATTATCCTTGATTTTGCTAAGTGGAACCGGAGTATTACCATTCCCTACACGAAAAATCGTATCAAAGGTTCCTGCGATACCGGCAGTAAACTTATATTCTTTATCTGCGGTTTCTTTATTGACAGTGATTGCGCCACTATAGGAGCGGTAATCATTTTCAACTGAAACAGCGCCATTATAGTCCAGTGTCCAGTTATTAGCGTGGGCGTGGGTCCAGGCCATACTTAAAGCTGTGCGTGTGTCGCTAAACTTTGATAATGCAGAGGCATTGGTTTCAATCGGGCCGCTACCCCCACCGGAGGCTCCGGTAAAAGAAACCGTACTCTGCTTTACCGCACCAGATGGAGTGGAGCCAGACATGGTATCAAGCACTGCCGTTAGATTTACTCTGTCATAATTTGAAACATCACCACCGGCTTTGACAATATATTTATCAACAGAAATACGATCATCCGCTTCACTGTACTTTAAATAGGAAGCATCGATATCCCATGCATTTTCCAGTGCGACAACGCCAGCACTGTGTTGTGAAAGTAAAGTGCAGGTCGCAATGGTTAGTTTATTTTTAATTGATCTCATTGTATTGTCCCTGTGTTTCCCTGTGTCCGGTATCGATTAGTTACAGCCACATCCACCGCCACCAACACTATTGCCACCGGTGGACGCCTCTTTACTGGAAAAAATGTGTTCATCGGTGAAGTTAAACATGGCATCCGAAGGAATTTGCATGGTTTTTTGTGCAAGAATATCTTTTTCCCAGGGTTTTACCTTTTCCTGTAAGCTCATATTTTTAATGGTAGAGCATGCGGAACATAGCAACAGAAAAAAGCAGAGCATTAAAAAGCGTAGTGAGATAGTTTGTGTCATCATTAAAAGGTCATTAACGGATTTATTGTAATAATATAACGTACGTGCAGTCGGACACGTTACCGACACACAGGTAGCCATATCAAACTTCTATTTTGGGACATTTGGGCGATCTTTGAATAGATCAGGTCTATTGTAGACAGTTTTTTGCAAGCTATCAACAAATACTATTGCATTGGCGAATAAATAAGTCAGAATCAGTTTACTTCTCCATTCATCACATATTACAGATATTTTATGCCTAATGAAAATGTATTAATTACCAATCCCTGTCGTATTGCAACACTAATGCAAACCAGTGGGGTTTCGTTTGGAACCAGTGGTGCCCGTGGTCGGGTTACTGCGATGACTGATCTTATCTGTTATGCCTATACGCGTGCCTTTTTACAGTATCTGGATACTCAGGGGCAGTTACAGAAAGGCAGTAATATTGCTATTGCCGGGGATCTTCGTCGTAGCACCGGACGTATTATGAATGCGGTTGCCCGCGCCATAAAAGATTCAGCCTGTCGGCCAGTTTACTGCGGCCACATTCCATCACCAGCGATTGCTTATTATGGCCTGCAGAAAAAAATTCCGGCCATAATGGTAACGGGTAGCCATATACCAGATGATCGTAATGGCATTAAATTTAATACCGCAGAAGGGGAGATCCTGAAGGCGGATGAACAGGGTATTAGCCATCAGCTTGTTAATATAGAAGATGGCATGTTTACTCAGGATGGCAATTTTGTCAGGGCAGAAGATTACCTGGGAGAATTAAACTCGGAGGCAGAAAAAAGTTACCTACAGCGTTACCTGACATTTTTTAACGCCGACACACTTGAGGGAATGCGTGTCGGTCTGTATGAGCACTCCAGTGTTGGTCGCGATATAATTTACAGTCTGTTAACCGATCTGGGGGCAGAAGTTATCCGTCTTGGGCGCAGTGACCATTTTATTCCTGTCGATACAGAAGCGATTCGTGAAGAGGACATTGTTCTGGCACGAACCTGGGTACAGCAACATTCCCTTGATGCCATTGTTTCCACCGACGGGGATGCAGATCGGCCTCTGGTTGGTACAGAAACCGGTCAGTGGTTACGCGGGGATATCACAGGCATTCTCTGTGCCAGCTATCTGAATATCGACCATATTATTACACCGGTCAGTAGTAACTCTGCGGTTGAAAAATGCAACCGCTTTCAATCAGTGAGACGAACAAAAATCGGTTCCCCCTATGTTATTGCCGCCATGCAGGATCTGGTAGCGGGAGGAGCGCTTAACGTTGCCGGTTATGAAGCCAATGGTGGTTTCCTGCTGGCTACATCTATTGAAAAAGAGGAACGAACACTTGAACCCTTACCCACTCGTGATGCGGTGATCGTTATTGTGTCTTTACTTGCCGATGCAAAGGCACGGCGCTGCACCCTGACTTCACTCACCAAATCACTACCAGCACGTTACACTGCCAGTGGTCGGGTCAAAGATTTCCCGACAAAGTTGTCACAACAAAGACTCACTCAACTGGCAGATAGTGATAACCGTTATCAGGCAATCGAAGCAGAGTTTGGTGACTTATGTGGAAAGGTACAGTCCGTGGACACAACAGATGGTCTGCGTATCCACTTCTGCAATAATGAAATTATCCATTTACGTCCCTCCGGCAATGCCCCCGAATTTCGTTGCTATAATGAAGCGGATACGATGCAACGGGCAGAGGCACTGAATCAGGCCTGTATCAGAAAAATTACCGGCTGGCGGGATTAACGTTATGTATTTTACCCAATACAAATCCATCTATTTATAGAGGTATAGATACATCCGGGCGGAGCTAATCAGGCAATAAGCTAATCAGGCAATAAAAGAACAGAAAAATATTTACCAATAACAATTAGAAATA
>CAYXNL010000037.1:0-16364 GCA_964466455.1 uncultured Thiotrichaceae bacterium | reverse complement strand
AGCTAATCAGGCAATAAAAGAACAGAAAAATATTTACCAATAACAATTAGAAATAAAGGCTAACATAATGATTTTACCAGTAATATTATCTGGTGGTTCCGGTACGCGCCTATGGCCGTTATCCAGAAAAATGCACCCCAAACAACTACTGCCGTTAATTAACGGTACCTCTTTACTACAGGATACGATTAACCGTCTGACTGTGGCCCCGGCCATTAGTCGCTGTGTGATTATCTGTAATGAGGAATACCGTTTTATGGTGGCGGAGCAGGTTCACAATACCGGCATTAGCCAGAGTGATATTATTCTCGAGCCTGTTGGTAAAAATACCGCACCCGCCATTGCACTGGCTGCTATTACCGCACAGGAAAAAGGGGATGACCCGGTACTGCTGGTGTTACCGGCTGATCATGTTATTCAAGATGTTGACGCCTTTCATCAGGCGCTGGCAACGGGTGAGCAACAGGCCGAGCAGGGGCAGTTTGTCACCTTCGGCATTATTCCCGACCGCCCGGAGACCGGATTCGGTTATATTCATGCTCAATCAGGACAGGGCAACGAAGTCTGCTATCCGGTGGATCAATTTATTGAAAAACCCGATCAGGTGCATGCACAACGCTATCTTGACGATGGTAGTTATTACTGGAACAGCGGCATGTTTATGTTTAAGGCTTCCGCCTATCTTAATGCGCTGGAACAATATGCCCCGGAAATCTATCAGGCCTGCCAGCAGGCCTGCACCAAAGCCAACCGTGATATGGATTTTATCCGTATCGGCATTGAAGATTTCGGGCATTGCCCAAGTGATTCCATTGATTATGCAATTATGGAAAAAGTAGATAATGCGGTTGTTATTCCGGTGGATATCGGCTGGAGTGATGTCGGCTCCTGGTCCGCATTGCATGACATCGGTCAATTGGATGAAAATGATAATATTCTGATTGGCGATATCAAAAGTCATGCCACCCGCAACTGCTATGTCCGTGCCGATACAAAACTGGTGACTACGCTTGGAGTAGAAGATCTGATTATTGTTGATACCGACGATGCCCTGCTGGTCGCCCATCGTGATCAGGTACAGGATATTAAAATTATTGTCGAACAACTAAGCAGCGAAAATCGTAGTGAAGTCCTGCTGCATAAACGCGTTTGCCGTCCCTGGGGTTGTTATCAGGGTATTGATGCGGCCGACCGCTTTCAGGTGAAACGCATTACCGTAAACCCCGGCGCGGTACTGTCGTTGCAAATGCACCATCATCGAGCGGAACACTGGATTGTCGTCAACGGTACCGCCAAAGTTACCCGTGATGGAGAGGAATTTATTCTTTCGGAAAACGAATCTACCTATATTCCGCCAAGCATCAAGCACCGGCTGGAAAATATTGGTAAAATTCCACTGCAACTCATTGAAGTACAAACGGGTAGTTATCTGGGTGAAGATGATATTGTCCGTTTTGATGATGTCTATGGCAGACAGAAATAACGGCAAAAAAAGAGTAGAATAGCCGACCGGTATCGTTTTATACGATAAATTCGAAAGATAACCTTCTGATAAATAAACGTATTATATGAAAATCACCGTATTTGGTTCGGGCTATGTTGGCCTGGTAACAGGCACCTGCCTGGCAGAAGTGGGCAATGATGTCCTTTGTGTCGATATTGACAAAAATAAAATTGAACAACTGAATAATGGAAAAATCCCCATTTATGAACCGGGGCTGGAAACCATGGTTAAGGAAAATCATAATGCTGGTCGATTGAACTTCACCACTAATATTTCCGAAGCTGTAGAACACGGCCTGTTCCAGTTTATTGCGGTAGGTACGCCGCCCGATGAAGATGGCTCCGCAGACCTGCAATATGTACTCACCGTCGCAACATCCATTGCCGAACACATGAATGACTACAAGGTGGTCATTGATAAATCTACGGTTCCGGTTGGTACTGCCGACCGAGTCAAAAAAACCATGGTCGAAAAACTGGTAAGCCGTGGTAAAAATCTTGAATTCGATGTTGTTTCCAACCCTGAGTTTCTGAAAGAAGGGGCCGCCATTGATGATTTTATGAAACCCGACCGCATTGTCATAGGCACCGATAATCCCCGTACCACTGAACTACTCAAAGCAATGTATTCGCCGTTTAATCGCAACCATGACCGTATTATTGCGATGGATATTCGTTCAGCAGAACTGACCAAATATGCCGCTAATTCCATGTTAGCCACCAAGATTAGTTTTATGAATGAGCTTGCTAACCTGGCGGAACATCTGGGAGCAAATATTGAACACGTCAGGCAGGGTATCGGTTCTGATTCACGTATCGGCTATTCTTTTATTTATCCTGGCTGCGGTTATGGTGGTTCATGTTTTCCGAAAGATGTTAAGGCGCTGGAACGTACCGCACGAGAAGTTGGTTATAATGCTGAACTGCTAAGCGCGGTGGAAAATGTCAATGACCGGCAGAAAAAAGTACTGTTTAACAAGATAAATCAATATTATCAGGGCGATTTATCAGGTAAAACCTTTGCTTTATGGGGACTATCCTTTAAACCGAATACCGATGATATGCGTGAAGCCCCCAGCCGAGTATTGATCGAAGCACTGATTAATGCAGGAGCCACCGTTCGGGCTTATGATCCTGAAGCCATCGAGGAAGCAAAACGGATATATCCTGATTTGAAGGGGTTAATTCTGTGTGATAACACCTGTGACGCACTTGATGATGCCGATGCACTGTGTATTGTTACAGAATGGAAAAAATTCTGGAGTCCGGATTTTGAGGAAATGAAAAGGCATTTAAAACAGCCACTTATTTTTGATGGTCGTAATCTATACGATCCGGAACAGATGAAATCACTGGGGTATGAATATATTAGTATTGGCAGGGAGTAAATTACTAACAGGATACGGGAATCCAGTGGCATTGACACTGGATTCCCGATAAAGCTTCAGGGATGGCGAATAACGGGCTGTAACGCCAGAACGATTTTCGGTCGTTGTAAAACAACCTGTAGGCCTTTAGTCTACAGTCGTTGAATCCATTTCATCAAGTTGAAGAATTCTGCCGTGCACAGTACTCGATTCCTCGCTAAGTAAACGAATATAATAGGGTGCTACGCTACCGGGTGTCTTATTTACATTCGGGTCCTCACCGGGGTAGGCGCGTGTACGTAAAGTCGTCCTAACCGGACCCGGATCAATCGCATTAACACGTACACTGGTATTTTCCAGCTCATCGGCTAATATTTGCATAAAAGCTAGCGCGCCCGCCTTGGCTACACCATAAGCACCCCAGTAGGCTGTATGTTTATTATCAGTAGTGAAGATAATAGAGGCTTTCGGTGCTTTATGTAACAAACCCAGACAGGCACGGGTTAGCATAAAAGTGGCATTCAGGTTAACCTGCATTACTTGGTGCCAGAGTTTAATATCATACTGATCAACTGGGCAGGAAACCCCGACCCAGCCAGCATTATTGATCAAACCATCGAGTTGACCGAACTCCTTTTCTATTGCATCGTGCATTTCCTGAAAATTTTGTGGTGTCGCTTTTTCCAGATCCAGAGGATAAATTAATGGTTCAGGATGCCCGGCATTGGTGATTTCATCATAGAGATGTTCAAGTTTTGGTAAACTTTTACCATGCAGTATAACTGTGGCACCCTCCGCAGCGGCAAGTCTGGTGATAGATTTTCCGATACCATCACTGGCACCGGTAATTAACAGTATTTTATTTGTAAGCATTGTCAAAATATGATTGTTATAAAATTGATAAAAAAGAAAGTTGTGGCATTTTACTGGCTGTATGGATAGCTTGTGTCTATACAGGTACCATCTAATGCTGATACGTTATGAAATATACACAATGTGACTGGAAAAACCAGCATCCCTACAGTAAAAAATACAGCGATGTATAATACTCCAGTAGCGGAGCAATTAGTGAATTTGATCATGTTTTTTTAAAAAATAATGGGTTACCACAGCGCTGGCTAACACATGATTACAGGAAAGATAATCCCTTTACCATTGCAGAACTGGGTTATGGAAGTGGTCTTAATTTTGTATTAACCTTAAAAGCCTGGCTATCATATCTACAGCATAACAAAATCCGTACACCACCTGTCTGTTTGCATTATATTGCGATTGAAAAGTATCCACTGGCTCCCGATGTTATCCGAAAAATTGCATTACATTATCCTGAATTACATGATGTTTTTGAAGCGATGCTTGCTGTGTATCCACTACCCTTTGAAGGCACACATAGTCGTCTAATGTACAACGGGCGGGTACAGCTGAGTTTTAAATTTATGGCCGTCATACAGGCATTGGAGGATGAATCAGCCAGAGTGGATACCTGGTATATGGATAGTTTTTCTCCGGTTAAAAACCCGGGGATGTGGAATCAGCAATTATGTCGATTAATGTCACAGAACAGTATTGCCACTTATTGGAGCGATGCATGACCATGCATGGTATCAACAACATTATCATGATATCTGTCATGGACGAAAAGGAAAAGAGTATGATACTGGCTATTACCTACCGGGTCTCTATCTATCTCTTGGGCATGGCTCGCGGGGTTTTACCACTGCACTTCTAGCGGCAGAAATTATTACTGCACTGATCTGTAAACGACCATTACCGGTTGATTGAAAAATTGCTGAAAAAATTCACCCCTCAAGGTTTATTGTGAACCAGCTTAAGCGTGGGCGTTGAATCCTCTTCTACATCATCCATAAAGAAGTCAGTCAGTGGTTGCGGTGGTGAAATTGCATAGCCCTGTGCATAATCAACATTAAGTTGTTTTAGTTTATTTATTATCTGCTCATTTTCAACATATTCAGCAATAGTTTTTATACCCATTACATGCCCGACTTCATTAATTGCAGCGACCATTGCGTGATCAATAGTATTATTAACCATATCACGCACAAAGCTCCCATCAATTTTCAGATAGTCAACCGGTAAATTTTTCAGATACTGAAACGAAGATAAACCACTACCAAAGTCATCCAGTGCAAATTGACAACCAATTTCCTTTAATTGATTAATTAACTGTTTAGCATTCTGTAAATTTTTAATAGCAGCCGTTTCGGTAATTTCAAAACAGATATTTTGTGGTGTGATATCAAACTGTTTAATTAATGTTTCGATATATATCGTAATATCACCTTCACTTAATGAGTTACCGGACAGATTAATCGAATAATGGACATCGTGATGATTTTTTTGAGTAGTATGTATAAATTCAAAGGAGTCATGAATAATACGTTTATCAATAGTACCCATCAGATTGTAACGCTCGGCTGCTGGAATAAAAGCATCCGGTGGGACCAGTTGATTATCCTCATTAAGCAGACGAACCAGTATTTCAAAATGTCTGGTTTGTGGCAGCCTGTAGTTAAGTGGTACGATCGGTTGTGCAAAAAGTTTAATACGGTTATTATCCAGTGCCCCTTTAATCCTGCTTGCCCAGTACATTTCCTCCTGACGTTTAATTAATTCGGTATCCTGTTCCTCATATACATAAACCTGGCCACGTCCCTGGTCTTTAGCCGTATAACAGGCAAGGTCGGCCTTACGAATAGCATCAGCACTATCCTTGATTGAATGATTTATGGGTACAATGCCAATGCTGATACCGAGATTATAATCACAGTCATCCCAGTTAAAGTGGAATGATTTTATCGCGCAGATAATATTGTTAGTAATTTTTACAGCGGCATCAATCTGGCAGTTTTTCAGGATTAGCCCAAATTCATCCCCGCCAAGACGACCGAAAACATCATTCCCACGAATATTCGACTGAATAATGGAAGCAATTTCAATCAGACACTGATCGCCAGCGCTATGTCCTGCGGTATCATTTACCAGTTTAAAGCGGTCCAGATCCAGATAACATAATACATGAATTTTATTGCTGGTTGTAGCATCAAATACATGTGTATTTAATTCCCTGTCAAATGTATCACGATTCAGTAAATCCGTTAGTGGATCATGCTCAGCCTGGTGTTGTATGGTTTTCTCCAGTTGGCGATGTTGAGTCTCATCATGAAAAACGATAACGATACCTTCAATATTTCCCGATGTATTCAAAATAGGAGAGATAGAACTCTCAATATCTATTTCGTTATTATTTTTTGGTACTAATATTAACTTGCTTTTATTTATACTTATACCGTCATCAAGACATGATTTTACAATATCATGAATAGGTTCACGTGTGTCTATATCAATAATACGAAATATTTTCTGTACAGGTATATTTTTTACTTTATCAAGTTCCCAGGCAGTAAGTAATTCTGCAGCCTGATTCATATATTCAATTTTACCGTGTGTATTCGTGGTAATGACCGCATCACCAATTGAGTGCAGAGTTACTTCAGCACGTTCTCTCTCCGAGTTTATATCATTAACAAGTTGCATATTAATAATAGCTATTTGTACACTTTGACCGAACTGGGTAATAAGCTGCTCATCAATTTTATCAAATTCCTCAGATTCTTTAAATACTGATACCACACCATAAATATTTCCATGTAAGGTTACCGGTGTTATTAATACATTATTTACATCCAGCATGTTACATAGTGACACTTCTATTTCAGGATGTGAGCGCACATTATTTATGAGAAGAATGACGTTATTATTTATCGTTTCTGTAAAAATTGTTTTTTCATCAAGTGGAATAGAATAATTATTCAGCATTTTCTGCTTATAGCCAGATGCAGAAATAAAAAATAATTTATTTTTAGCCTGCTTGACGATTGAAAAAGATGAAAGATCAGAAGATGTTATTTCACGTACAGCATCACAGATATGTTTAAAGAATTTCTGTTTATTTGCAACCTCGGTAATAAGTCTTGCTATCCATTCATCAATTAATTCAAGACCACGCTGATAATGTTGTATATTATTAAATTCAATCTGTTTATGTAATTCAATAATGGCTCTTGGTGTTGCCAGTGTCAGAATATGTTCAGCAAGAACTGTGTCATCAATGAGTTTATTATTAACAATTGCCAGTGATCCCTGAATCTTGCGAGTTTTATCGTGCAGTGTTACACCAATATAGCTTTCTGGATGTTGAATATAATCAAATTTCCAGTCCGGGAAGTAATGTAGAAGATCATGATTATGCACAAGCCTGTTATGTATCATAACCTCTTCACAGGGAGTTCCATGCAAATCGAATGGTATGTTTCTCTGATAAGATCCATTAGAGATTAATCCAACAATATTCCCATTATCTTTTAATGGAGAAACCAGGCTAATATATGCACAACTTACATGTAATGACTTACATATAGCATGTAATAAATTATAGATTTCATCATCTGTATTTTTATTATCCACTTCAACGAGATTATATAGTGCTTTTTCCGTACGCGTACGTTGGGCTATTTCATGATTTAGTTTATCGTTTGCCGAGAAAAGGCTGTTTGTGCTTTTTTGTAGACGTATAAATATAAATATGATATAGACAAGAAGACAAAGGCTGCATATAAAAAGAAGAGTATTAAATATCTGGGATTTATCATCCTGTTTTTTCTGTTTATGTAACAGTAAATTTTTTATATTAATAATCTGTCTTTCAGTATTTAGTGTATTAAATTCAGATAATATCTGGTCTATTTCTGGTATACGTTCAATAATAAGAAGACTGTGAATAATTAAGGCATTGGTGTCACTATCCGGGTTATGATTCAAGCGATCGATTAACGGGTATATTCTTATTGCAACGCTATGTTGTGGATTTTCATTATACTCAAGTAATAATGTAACCAGCTTAACTACTGTTTTTCTAGATGGGTTCTTATCTGATAGCGTGTTACTGGAATACAGTTTGTTTTCAACATTGTACAGATATGACATTGAATTCTGTAGAATTGAAAGGTACGTCTTAAAGTCTTCCACCAGCATTCTCTGGTTGACAATACTTTTATCCAGTTTAAATAAAACATTATTACCAATCTGTTTTTGTAAAATATTGTTTGTTATAATTAATTTTGTCTGTCGCTCAAGACTGTTTAATGTGTGATTAAGCGAATCATACTGGTGTATCTGATTATTCCTGTAGCGTAAAAGGTCACGATGTAGCTGTACCTGGAGATTCTCAATGGATTCAATAGAATTCAGTACACCGGATAATGGTATTTCATTAATGGTGCTTTTATAATAAAAAAAACAGATAACTGAAAACAGTAATAATATGCCAATCCAGTGATTATTTTTTCCTTTTATCATGGTCTGTTATCCCTGAGTACGCGGTGTTTATATTTCCCCGTAAGGCTAAGTAGAAATGCCTTTAACTTCTGAACCTGATTACTGTTCAGGTTACGACCTAACTGAGTTCGACCAATAATATATATGGCTTCTTCCAGCGTTTTTGCACTACCATCATGTAAATAGGGAGCCGTTACTGCAATATTTCTCAGTGAGGGGACTTTAAATACATATTTGTCCATTTTACGACCGGTAATATTTATACGTCCATAATCTGCATTAGTGATATGTCCACGTTGTGCAAGATAATTATAAAATATGCCAAATTTTTCGAACAGATTACCCCCAATATTGATACCCTGATGACAGGTAATACAGCCTGTTTTTTTAAATAGCTGATACCCCTGTATTTCCTCTTTACTAAGGGATGACTGATCACCCCTGAGATATTTGTCAAATCGTGAATCGGGTGTAACCAGTGATTTTTCAAATTCAACCAGACTATCAAGTAGATTTTTAGCATTCAGGCCTTTTTTATATACTTGAATAAATTCTTTATTTAATGATGTATCCTGTTTCAAACGATTAATAACTCCCCATATATCCGTATTCATTGGTGCACGGTTATTAAATATTTTTTTCAGTTGTTCTTTAAGTGATGGCGCGCTGCCATCCCAGTTCTGTCTAAAATTATAACGGGCATTGAAAATACTGGGGGTGTTAATGGCAAAGGAAAAATAACCATGAGAAATATCTGTTGCTCTACCACTATCCCCTCCATGGTCAAGCTGGTGACAACTGTTGCAGGATAAATGTGTGGTTGACAGACGTGTGTCGTAAAATAGTTTTTCACCCAGTCTTACCTTGTCTGAGTTAAGATGGAGCGTTTCTGGTAACGGTATAATTGCAGCCTCTGCGGGTGGAAGCGCAGGCTGTGCAAAGCAGGGGAAGGCAAAAACAACACACAACAGGTAATAGACCCATTGCAGCCATTTCTTTATTATACCCAGGCTGGTTGCCATATTCCTAATCCGTGTATATTCCCATCAAAATTGATAAGATGATTTATCTGGCTTATAGAAACAGCAGGCATCCACTATTCTCCTCATGTGTATAAAATCAGGTATGCTGTACCATTATCGGTATAAAATCATAAATCATTAGGATTTAAGGCAAAACATGAGAAAAAATACGTTCTTGCATCAGCTTGCATGGCCACTTCTGCCATTACTGACTGCCCTGTTGCTGTATCCGTTTGTCCTACATGCCGCCTGTAATGATGCCCCACGCCCACGTGTGAACTGGAGTAACTGCGATAAATCAGGACAGAATCTACAATCCGTAAACCTTACCGAAGCAACATTGACCGGAATTAATCTTGCAGGTGCCAATCTGACCGATGCCAGCCTTGATAGGGCCGATTTGAATTTTTCAAATTTATCAGGTACAAATTTCACATCGGCACGATTAAACAGGGCACGGTTGCTGGCAGTGAAAGCTGAAAAGGCCAATTTTTATAACGCCAGTCTGGAGCAGGCAAAATTAGCCCGTTCCAATCTGACAGAAGCAAACTTTAAACATGCACATTTAAGTAACGCCGATTTCTATCAGGCACAACTAAAACGGGCAGATTTTTCTTATGCCATTTTAATAAAAACAGGTTTTGAGCAGGCCATGCTTGACCACACTATTTTTAATAATTCAGTAATGACAGGCGCAATATTAAGAAATGCCAGAATGCACTCTACGATGTTAATTTCTGCAAACCTGACAAAAGCAGTTTTAGATAATGCTGATTGTCAGTATGCTGATTTTAGTCGGGCAAATTTAACACGGGCTTCACTTCAGGATGCTCAAATTGAAGAAGCTATCTTTAATAAAGCAATATTAAAAGATGCTATCTGGTCAAATTACAAACACTGTCGTCGTAGCTCAGTAGGTAGATGTGAATGAGCCAGTTTATTATTGAAGCTACAGATAAAAATTTTAATGAAGCGGTACTGGGTAACTCACATAAAGGTCCGGTGTTGGTAAATTACTGGGCGGAAAATGCCGGTCCCTGTCTGCGCCTGTGGCCCGTACTCGAAAAGCTGGCAAATGATTATGCCGGGGAATTCCTGCTGGTAAATGTAGATACTAAAAAGCAACGTGCCCTGGCCGATCGTGACGGAATTAGCAGTGTACCAACGGTAAAACTTTTTATAAACGGAGAAGTGGTTGAGCAGGTTCATGGTCATGATTCAGCGGCAGGGTTTAAAAAGATTCTAGATAAATATCTGGCACGTGAATCTGACCGGGATCTAGCGCAGGCAGTTGCTGATTATCAGCAGGGAAGCATAAAAAAAGCATTTTCTGCAATGGACAAGCTGGTTATTCTTGATCCACAAAATGATCGTATTCTACTGACCTATGCCAAACTTTTAATGCGCGAAGAAGCTTATGCACAGGCCTGTCAGCTACTTGAGAAAACACCGCTGCAAAAGGAAAGTGACGAAGCAGTAGTATTAATGACAAATGCAATCTTCCTGTCAACCCAGCAACAGGCTGAACCACTGAAAGAAATCAACCATTATCTTAAACAGAACAATAACGACTGCGACAGACTTTTTACCTTATGCAGTTATAAAATGATGTCTAGTGAATTTAGCGAAGTCATGGAAATTCTTCTGCATATTATAAAACTTGATAAGTACTGGAATAATCAGGTTCCCAGTTTGTGTATGCGTGGTTTATTTATCATGTTAGGGAAGGAAGATAAACGAGTGCAGATATTCAGACAGCGCCTGTTAGAAAATATTTAACTTCTTTTGAGTCAGTCTCTAAAGGTGTCCTAAAGAATACCCTGCTGTTTTAATGCATTGAGATCATGAATATCGACCACATTTCCTTCAATGGTTATAATTCCTTCTTTCTTTAAGTTTTTTATAATTCTGGAAAAAGTTTCTGGCTTAATAGATAACCTTGCTGCAATAACATTTTTTGCTGTATCAAGCTCAAATTTATGCTTGTTATCCGGCATTTCGTTAATTAAATAATTCGCAACTCTACAGGTACCACTGTGCAATGTTAATGTGTCGATCTCGTTAACCAACGTTCTTAAGCGCAAACTCATTGCGCCAAGTAAAAGAAAGCAGGTATTCGGGGAATTCCATAACATGGACTTAAACTTCATGGCATTAATACCTATTACTTCAGACTGGGTTAATGCGGTGGCACTTACCGGGTAATCAGGCTGGTCGGTAAACATCAGTGCTTCAGCAAAAACATTACCCTGCTTTATAATTTCAATAATTTTTTCCTGTCCGTCAGGCGAAGTACGAAACAGCTTCATTTTTCCATGCAGTACCATATAAAATGCCGTAACGGTTTCCCCCTGGCTAAATAGAGTCTGGCCTTCATCCAGTTTATAGCGCTGACAATATTGATAAACTCTGTCTATCTGCACATCGGTTAACCCGGAGAAAAGATGATGCTGCTTCAGGTTATACCGGATAATATCTGCTTGATTTATCTTCATTCTTCGTCTTATTCTATGTTATAAAATATTTCCAGATACACCAGTTAGTGTACTCCCAAGTATGCCATGAATTTACCGGGAATTTCAGTTTTTTTATAGTCTGTCTGATTTAAGGGCACGTCTATTAATAGAAGAATGAGATAGCTGCATCTTTTGATACAACATAATGGACCAGAGGGTCCTTAAATTTTACTGTGTGAGCTGGCTGTATAAGCGGGGCAATGCGCGTGGTAGTTTTTCCGGCTGATGAATAACAATGTAGCTATTTTGACCAAACAGATAAGGCAGATAGTCATTGGCCTTTTTATCAATGGTAATACAAAAAGGCAATAAACCGGATCTTCTGGCACTGACAATAGCCTGTCGGGTATCTTCAATACCATAGCGTCCTTCATATTGATCCAGATCATTGGGTTTGCCATCAGTAAGAATCAGTAGTAAGCGACGCCCATTACCTTCTGCTGATAGTCGCTGACTGGCATAGCGGATAGCAGCGCCCAGGCGGGTATAATAACCGGGTTTAATGGCGCTGATGCGCCCACGAATACCCGCATTATAGTTTTCACTAAAACTCTTAATGGTATGCACCCGAACCGGATCGCGCTTGCGTGATGAAAAACCAAGCATGGAGAAACGGTCACCGGTTGCACTCAGACTTTCCGCAAAAAGATAAAGGCTGTCACGAATAACATCAATGACACGGTGCGTATTGTTAATGTAGGTATCGGTGGACAATGACAGGTCAGCAAGTAACAGACAGGCAAGATCCCGTGCGCCGCTACGCATCTCACGGTAGAGATTTTCTGTGCCCACACGATGGCCAGCCATTCTCTCAGAGCGATAACGCATATAGGCATCCAGATCAATATCCTGTCCATCAGTCTGTGCATAGTGCCAGGTTTTTGCAGGTGCCATTGATTGAAACTGGTTACGCAATCTGCGGGCTGTACGGTTTAAATGAGAGGGTAGTGCACAGGGTAAGGCATTTTTTGCCATCATGGAAACAATACGGCAACGATCCGGTAATAATTTCTGTTTCTTCCAGTCCCACTCAGGCAGCAGGATGCCGTCACTCAGTATGATATCATCTGCTTCGCCGGATGGGAGGTCAAGATCAAACCGGAGCCGGGTTCTGGATGCCTTACCATTGTGTGTCACGGATAGTTTATCCAGCTCACGAGCAATGTTTTTTGCCCGTTCAACATCTTCCTCATCTTCGGTGCCACGATCAATATTAACAAATGCACCCATAGTAAAAATATTTTCCATGCGTACCGTAACCAGTCCTCGGTCGGGGTCAAGCTCTTCAACACGCTCAGCCTGACGACGTCCCATATCCTCCAGCTCATGTGAAGGTTTGCTCTCTGCTTCGTCATCCGTGTCCACAACGGTGCTACTTTGTGGTGAGCAAGGGGGAGTCGGGTGTAACCATAAAGGTACCGGGGCAGGATAATAACGCCCTTCAGGTAAATGAGTGATACTGCCGGGCTGTTTTAATGCTTGCTGAATACACTTTTCGGCCTGCATCTCGGTTGGTTTTAGCTGATAGCCGCGTTGACGTTGGGATAAATGAGCTTCTACTAAACGTTGATAGCGGCCACGTATACCGGGAAACAGTTTGAACGCAGCCAGTGTCATCTGCTGATTGTGTCGCATCCAGTGTTGTCTGTCTGAACACACACGGTTACTTTTTGTCATGGCAGCAAGACAGGCGAGCCAGTAATACAGGTCTTTATTTAGTTCTGTGTGTTCAAACCAGGCGATATTCGGTGGTAATTTTAAAGCACGTTCATCACGCCAGGCAAGTTGAATTTTTGCCTGACTGCCTGCTATACGCTGCAACAGACTACGTCGTCCCGGATTGGGTGTGGCATCGGCAACTTCAATCTGCAAACCACCATCCCCACCCAGAGCACGAAAAAATATACTTAAACTTTTTTGTATGTCTGTTAATTTAATTGCAGCAGCAGGGAACTGATTATCCGCAGCACGGGTAATCAGTTTGTGCCAGAGTTCCCCAACATATTCTTCCATACTACTGGCCTTTTACTGTTCTATGTTTAACAGGGGATGATACTGGTGGTGATATAGGTGAAGCAGAAATAGGCATTGCCTCTTCATTATTAACCCAATGTAATAAACGTGGTTGATGCGTAAACTGCTGCACCTGTGTACAGGCTGACAGACATTCACCACATTGTGTACAACTGAACATTTTCCGTTTAATGGTACGTGGTTGCAGACGCATTGGACAAACATTATCACAGGCATTATTACAGGACTGGCAGGCTCGTGCGCGGTCAGTGTCAAATGCTACCACCATCGCACGCCGGTTCGCCATCCATGCCACGCTTTGAAAAACACCCACTGCACAGCCAAAACGACAGAAAAAATGGCGCGCAAAGAAAAATTCAATACAAAATAGTAAGGTGGCAATACTGATAAATAAAGTCTGATTACGAGTGAGTTCGCCATGGTACAAATTTGAATAAATGCTAAATGGTGGTAACAAATAGGTAAGCAATGTTACTGCCCATAGCATAGAAAATAATAACACCATAATAATTGTAACCGGCCAGTAACGCCTGTCAGGATGGACAATACGTTGGTCAGGTTGTAGTGACGGCAACGTTTTCTTTTCCCAGATACTGGGTTTCCCGCAGGCGCGTAGCATCAGTTTATTAATCCACTCCACCACAGAGAAATGAGGGCACAACCAGCCGCAATAAATACGCCCCCAACGCCACGCAATAAACAGAAAAATGATTGCAATACAAACCACCGGTAACAGACCAAAAAACAACACGTGTAGTGCCGCCGTGGAATTACTGCCACTGGTTACATCAAGTCCAAGCGTCCAGTTATGACCCAGTACAATAAAGAGCCCCTGTGTCAGGTCATAACGGAAGATATTTAACGGCGGAGCCAGTACAAAGAGGAGAAAGAAACCTGTCTGGGTAATTGTACGATAGAATTGTATGCGTGTTTTTTTCATCCCAGTCGCTGACCGGTAGTATTATGTAGATCAGGAGAGTTGTTATTCACCAAGTACGGCATGTACTACCTCGGTCAGCGCGCTACGTGTTTCTTCATCATCTGTTAACGGTTCTATTAATGCTGCATGGCAGGCCTGTTGTATCGGCAGGCCACTGGTAATTAGTGTTGCTGCATAAACAAGCAATCGGGTAGAGGCTGCTTCTTCGAGATCATGATCCTTAAGCGTTCGTAAAGCAGTAGCGAGTGAAACCAGTCGCTCCGCCATCTGATGATTGATATTACTTTCTCCCATAAGTATTTCAATTTCAGCTTCCGCTGCCGGAAAATCAAAACTTAAACCGATAAAACGCTGACGGGTACTGGGTTTTAGTCCTTTTAACAGATTCTGATAACCGGGATTGTAGGATACGACCAGCATAAAACTATCCGGTGCATGCAGGGTTTCACCCGTACGCTCTATCGGTAGAATACGGCGATCGTCGGTTAATGGATGTAATACAACTGTGGTGTCTTTGCGTGCCTCTACAATTTCATCAAGATAGCAAATTGCACCTTCACGTACTGCTTTTGTTAACGGGCCATCACACCAATAGGTGCCGCTATCATCAATAAGGTGGCGACCAACCAGGTCGGCAGCCGTAAGATCATCATGGCAGGAAACGGTATATAAAGGCCGGTTAAGTCTGGCAGCCATGTGTTGAATAAAACGAGTTTTACCACAACCGGTCGGACCTTTGATTAAGAGCGGAAGCTGATTATGAAAAGCATGTTCAAATAGCTCAATTTCACTACCCTGAGCACAGTAATAGGGCAGTTCATCTACCAGTGTTAATTTATTAGCAACTTTCATATCCATTGCATCACTCCTGATAAATAAAGAAAAGTTAATGAAAAAGAAAACATTATAGAGTGGTTTTTCTGTCGGTAGCTGCTAATTTATTCGCACAACGACGCCAATGTTTACGTGCATCGTGCGAATAAATTCACCGCTATCTGTGTTAAGCAAGCCGAATACCCCGTCAGCTTGCCTCAACCGGCTCAGGTTCATTTCTGCCAATAAAGAAGCTGGATACATAGACAATCAGGCCAATCAGGAAGACGACACCAGCTGCTTCACGCATCCAGTAAAACATGGTAAGTTTTTCCTGTACAACCATAAAGGGCAGTGGGGTATCACTGTAACGTTGCAGATATACCTGTACAACACCAGCCGCAGTCAGAAATAATGTAATAAATACCATTGCCACACTCATTAACCAGAATGACCACATTTCGGCTACCTGAGATCGGTTACTGTTCGCAGCATCACGCCCACGTAACATTGGCATGGCATAGGAAATCATCGTTAATACGATCATCACATAAGCACCAAAAAATGCCAGATGACCATGTGCAGCAGTTATCTGTGTGCCATGTGTATAGTAGTTAATCGGTGCCAGAGTGTGGAGAAAACCCCATACTCCTGCACCAAGAAACGCCATTACTGATGTGCCTAATGCCCATAGAACCGCCGCCTGATTCGGATGATTCCGGCGCCGCTGATTCACCATATTAAAAGCAAATATCGTCATCATAAAGAAGGGGACAGGTTCCAGTGCGGAGAAAATAGAACCCCACCATTCCCA
>CAYXNL010000036.1:20770-23932 GCA_964466455.1 uncultured Thiotrichaceae bacterium | reverse complement strand
AATAGAGGTTTGTAAAGATAATAAATGTCGAGTTATGCTTGTCAATACAAATATACGCACACTAATCAGATTCCATACAGAGTTAATTTATCATGTCAGTTTCAACCATTATTTATACCACAACAGATGAAGCACCTGTTTTGGCAACTTATTCCTTTTTACCCGTTATGCGAGCTTTTACCAGACCGGCTGGTGTGCAGATAGAAACACGGGATATTTCGTTGGCAGGGCGGATACTGGCCAGTTTTCCCGATTATCTTGATGGACAGCAACGGCAGCGTGATGCCCTGGCTGAGCTTGGCGAAGGGGTGAAAGAAGCGGATGCTAATATTATTAAATTACCCAATATCAGCGCCTCGGTGCCGCAGCTAAAAGCAGCCATTGCAGAATTGCAGTCGTTGGGGTATGCGCTGCCCGACTATCCGGAAAAAGTGGGCAATGCTAAACAGCAGCAAATAAAAGACCGCTATGCCGGGGTGCTGGGCAGCGCGGTGAATCCGGTCTTGCGTGAGGGCAATTCCGATCGTCGGGTGGCCCCGGCAGTAAAAGCCTATGCGCGTAAACATCCGCATGAAATGGGGTCGTGGACGGCAACCGCAAAAGCCTGTGTGGCTTCCATGCATGATGGCGATTTTTATTCCAGTGAACGGTCGGTGGTGATTGCCCGTGACGGTGAGGTGAAAATTACCCTGCATACACAGGAGGGTGAGCAGATTGTACTGAAGGCATCTACCCCGGTGCTGGCGGCGGAAATTATTGATGCTTCGGTGATGCGGGTGCAGGCCTTGCGTGATTTTTATGCCAGCGAGATAAAAGAAGCCCAAACGCAGGGGCTGTTGTTATCGCTGCATTTAAAAGCCACGATGATGAAGGTTTCCGACCCGATTATGTTCGGTCATGCGGTCAGTGTTTTCTATCAGCCAGTGTTTGAAAAATATGCAGACACTTTCCAGCAACTCGGGATTAACCTGCGTAACGGGCTGGGCGATGTGTATGCAAAAATTACCGCGTTGCCGGATGCTGAACGTAAACAGATTGAGGCAGACATTACCGCACTGTATGCAACCCGTCCGCAACTGGCGATGGTGGATGTAGAAAAAGGGCTAACCAATCTGCATGCACCCAATAGTGTGATTGTCGATGCCTCGATGCCGGCGGCTATCCGCTTCTCTGGAAAAATGTGGGGACCGGATGGGACGATGCAGGAAACCCTTGCCATGATCCCCGACCGTTGTTATGCCGGTGTCTATCAGGAAACTATCGCTTTTTGCAAACAGTATGGCGCACTGGATGTGAGCACAATGGGAACGGTGAGCAATGTCGGCCTGATGGCGCAGAAAGCAGAGGAGTATGGTTCACATGATAAAACTTTTGAAATTCCTGCTGCCGGAAGGGTTTGTGTCACCGATAGTAGTGGTACGGTGCTGATGGAACACACGGTTGAGAAAGGCGATATCTGGCGGATGTGTCAGTGTAAGGATATACCCATTCGGGACTGGGTTAAACTGGCGGTTCGACGGGCGCGGCTGACTGCTCAGCCGGCCATTTTCTGGCTAGATGATAAGCGCCCGCATGATATGAATGTGCAGCGCAAGGTTCTTACTTATTTAAAAGAGCAGGATACCAGCGGGTTAGATATACAGATTCTGTCACCCGTGGCGGCAACACGTTATACCCTGGAACGGATGCGGGTCGGTAAAGATACCGTTTCTGTTACCGGCAATGTGTTGCGCGATTACCTGACCGATCTGTTTCCGATACTGGAACTGGGTAGTAGTGCGAAAATGTTATCCATTGTGCCATTGCTCGCTGGTGGCGGTTTGTTTGAAACCGGGGCGGGTGGTACGGCACCCTTGCTGGTTTCGCAGTTAGTGGAAGAAAATCATTTAAGCTGGGATTCACTGGGCGAGTTTCTGGCACTGGCGGTTTCACTGGAAGAACTGGCGCAGAAAACAGGCAGTAAAAAAGTGCGGGTACTGGCCGATGCATTAAACCTGGCGAATACAGAATATCTCGATAATAATAAATCACCCTCGGTTAATACAGGCGAAATAGATAGCCGGGGCAGCCATTTTTATCTTAGTCTGTACTGGGCGTTGGCGCTGGCTGAACAGAATGATGATGACGAACTGAAAGCTGTTTTTACCCCGGTGGCTCGGCAGTTAGCCGAGCAGGAAAATACAATCATTAAGGAGTTGCTGGCGGTGCAGGGCAGTGCGGTGGATCTGGGCGGGTATTACCGTTTGAATGCAGCGAAAACCGCAGGGGTTATGCGGCCGAGTGCAACATGGAATGCGGTTATTGATAGCTTTTAGGAGTAGTTCATTACAGTTTGAGATGGATTTATATGCGTCGATGTACTATGATAATTCGCTTCGATTTATAAGGGTAAACCATGACAAATACAACTCTGGATCTGCTCTCTGAGAAGGACATTCCAGCAAAAGAAAGACTAATTTTTGCCCTCGATGTTCCGGACACTGAGCGGGCAAAAAAATTGGTTAATGATCTCGGTGATGCCATCTGTTTTTACAAGGTAGGCTTAGAACTATTCATGTCCGGTAACTATTTTGAATTTGTTGGCTGGTTGAAAGAAAGAAATAAAAAAGTATTTGTTGATCTGAAGTTTTTTGATGTTCCGCAGACCGTTGCGTCTGCGGTCAAACAGCTTGAAAAATATGGTGCGGCTTTTGCGACAATACATGGTAATGATTCCATAATGAAGGCTGCCGTAGAAGAAAAAGGGGAGATGAAAATTCTGGCTGTAACGATGTTAACAAGCCTGGATCAGGCAGACGCTGATGATTTAGGATTTAAGGTTGATATCAAGAGTATCGTTTTGTCGAGAGCGAAAAGAGCGTTGGCAATTGGCTGTGATGGCGTTATATCCTCTGGAATCGAAGCCCCCGAGTTGCGTGAAACATTAGGAGCCCGATTTATTATTGTTACACCCGGCATCCGACCTGTGGCAAATGTTGATGATCAAAAGAGAACGGTCGATGTTGAAGAAGCCTTTTTAAATGGCGCTGATTACATTGTTGTTGGTCGTCCAATCAAGGAACATTCCGGGTTTAACTCGCCAAAAGAGGCGGCCAGTAGTATTCAAAATCGAATAAGAAAATTATTTGATGAGCGCCGAGGTTGATTCCTGGACCCTCACCC
>CAYXNL010000036.1:0-20670 GCA_964466455.1 uncultured Thiotrichaceae bacterium | reverse complement strand
CTCACCCGGCCCTCTCCTGGTTTTTCCTGGTTCATCTCACACTGTCAGTATTATCATCGGCAAACCGAAGCAGCCTATGCCGCTTCCTGCTTGCGTAAATACTCTTCATAACTGCCGTGAAAATCTACTACGCCATTGGGGGTCAGCTCAATAATACGAGAGGCCAGTGATGAAACAAATTCGCGGTCGTGACTGACGAAGAGCAAAGTTCCGGGGTATTCTTCCAGTGCCTGATTGAGTGATTCAATGGATTCCATATCCAGATGGTTGGTAGGTTCATCCAGTAGCATTATATTGGATTTTTGTAGCATCAGCTTTCCAAATAACATACGCCCCTGTTCGCCGCCGGATATAACCTTCACGGGTTTTTCACTATCATCCTGAGAAAATAGCAGGCGACCAAGGATACCGCGAATGACCTGTTCATCATCGCCTTCTCTGCGCCACTGGTGCATCCACTCCATGACTTTTGTGTCCGATTCAAAATCGGCTGTGTGATCCTGCGCGTAGTAACCCAGCACGGCGTTTTCCGACCATTTTATATTGCCCGCATCGGCCTGTAGATCACCCACCAGACATTTCAGTAAAGTGGTTTTACCAATGCCATTAGGACCGATAATAGCAATACGTTCACCGACTTCTACCATCAGGTTCAGGTTGGCGAACAGGGTTTCATCAAAACTTTTTTTCAGGCCTTCAACTTCCAGTGCCAGGCGATGTAATTTTTTACCCTGTTCAAAACGGATATAAGGATTCTGGCGGCTGGATGGTTTTACATCGTCGAGTTGAATTTTATCAATCTGTCGTGCGCGCGAGGTTGCCTGTTTTGACTTGGACGCATTGGCTGAAAAGCGGCTAACGAAGGCTTTAAGTTCGGCAATCTGGGCTTTTTTCTTTGCATTGTTAGCGTACAGACGTTCCCGTGCCTGCGTGGATGCCGTCATATATTCATCATACGATCCTGGGTAAACGCGGATTTCACCATAATCCAGATCGGCCATGTGGGTACATACGCTATTGAGGAAGTGGCGATCATGGGAAATGATAATCATGGTGCAGTTACGTTCATTTAACACCTCTTCAAGCCAGCGAATGGTATTAATATCGAGGTTATTGGTCGGTTCGTCGAGTAACATAATATCCGGTTCGGAGAACAGAACCTGTGCCAGTAGTACCCGTAATTTCCAGCCGGGTGCGATTTCGGACATGGGAGCGTAATGCTGTTTGGTGGGGATGCCTACACCAAGCAGTAATTCCCCGGCGCGCGCTTCTGCCGAGTAGCCATCCATTTCAGCAAATTCTGCTTCGAGTTCACCGGCGCGTATACCATCTGCCTCGGTCATTTCCGGATTAGCATAGATCGCATCTTTTTCAGACTTGATCGCCCACAGTTCTTCGTGACCCATAATAACGGTATCAATCACACTATATTCTTCGTAGGCAAACTGATCCTGTTTCAATTTACCGATCCGTTCACCGGGGTCTTTGGAAATATTGCCGGAGGTTGGTTCAAGATCCCTGCCAAGAATTTTCATAAAGGTGGATTTTCCGCAACCATTGGCACCAATCAGGCCATAGCGATTACCATCGCCGAATTTAACGGAAACATTTTCGAATAAGGGTTTGGCACCAAATTGCATGGTGATGTTGGCAGTTGTCAGCATGATTTATTCCAGCGTAATAAAGTTGTATCTTTCAGGTTAAAAATATTCTCTAGGCAGCCCGTCGTGAACTGTTTCGACCTCCACGAGAGTTTCGCCTCTTTGCTGAGGCCTGTGATGCCCCACTGCTATGGCTACGTTTAGCTCCCGGTCCGCGATTTTTATTTGCGTTACGGTTGCCTGCCGGTTGCGCCTGGTTGCCACGACCGCGGCCACCATTGCCGCCGCGCATAATCGGTTCGGCTTTAATAGACGGGTCGGGTTCGAAATCGTCCAGGGTTATTTTTTTAATATCACGTTTAATCAGGCGTTCGATATCGCTTAACAGTTTGTATTCATCCACACAGACCAGTGACATGGCTTCGCCCTGATTTCCTGCCCGGCCGGTACGACCAATGCGATGAACATAATCTTCGGCAATATTGGGCAGTTCGAAATTAACCACATGTGGCAACTGGCTAATGTCCAGTCCACGGGCAGCAATATCGGTAGCAACCAGCACTCGAACCTTACCGGATTTGAATTCGGCCAGTGCGCGAGTACGTGCGCCCTGGCTTTTGTTGCCATGAATGGCCGCCGCGTTGATACCGTCACTGATAAGCTGTTTACTAAGGCGGTTGGCACCGTGTTTGGTGCGGGTAAAGACCAGTACCTGCTGCCAGTTGTTTTTACCGATCAGGTAAGAGAGCAACTCACGTTTACGATTCTTGTCAACTGGATGAACCACCTGCATAACATTTTCTGCTGCGGTATTTCTGCCCCCCACTTCAATTAGTGCAGGGGAACGTAACAGGTTGGCGGTCAGTTTTTTTATTTCCCCGGAAAAGGTGGCAGAGAATAATAACGTCTGTTTGCTTTTTGGGAGTAGCGCCAGTATTTTGCGGATGTCATGAATAAAACCCATATCAAGCATACGGTCCGCTTCATCCAGAACCAGTATATCCACTTTTGAAAGATTGGCTGTTTTTTGTGATACATGGTCGAGTAACCGCCCCGGTGTGGCAACTAAAATATCCACTCCTTTTATCAGTTTCATTTTCTGTGGGTTAATACTGACACCACCAAACACCACCGCCGAACGTAAGGGTAAGTGTTTGCCGTATTCGCGTATGCTTTCATGTACCTGAGCGGCGAGTTCGCGAGTGGGAGTAAGCACTAGCGCGCGCACCGGGCGACGACCTTTGGTCGGGGTGGTATTCGCCATTAAGCGTTGTAACAGCGGCAGGGTGAAACCGGCGGTTTTTCCAGTACCGGTTTGCGCGCCACCCATAACATCACGTCCCTCAAGGATTAACGGGATAGCCTGCTGTTGTATCGGAGTGGGTTGCTGGTAGCCTTTTTCAGTTACGGCGCGGTGTATTTCGGCCATCAGACCGAGTTGTTCAAATGACATGCGAAGATGTTCTCCAGATTTTTGGATCGGCCTAACAAAAATAGGGTGGTACCCTGTTTAAGTTCGGTCCAGGCGGATTGCTTTTAAGGTTTAGTTATGAGGCGAATCAGAAAATACTGCTCTGGCCGTTATTCATACCGTGTGCAGACCGAGTGCACAGGAAATTGAGCGCGCATTATATATGAAAAAATAGTGTATTTGTGTGTATTCTAAAAAAATCATCGGCTATTGCTAAAAATAATGGCGTTTTACAGGGTGAACTTTGAAGATTTGATGACAAAAGACAAAAGAAGACGCTAAATGCTTGTATTTAGCTTTGTGTACATTATAATAGCGCCATGTATGTGTAGTGGATCTTTTTTTGTTATGCGTACATAGCGCTACATTTTCTATCCAGGTTGTTTGTCATGAAGTTTTATTGCTAATACCTCGTAAGATTTGTAACACTTTTATTTAAATATTTTTTCTTGATGAGGTACATCATGGCTACAGGAACCGTAAAATGGTTTAACGAATCCAAGGGCTTCGGCTTTATTTCTCCTACCGATGGCGGCAAAGATGTTTTTGTGCATTTTTCTGCTATTTCAAGCGATGGATTTCGCACACTGGCTGAAGGTCAGCAAGTGTCATTTGAAGTGGAAGATGGTCCGAAAGGTCCACAGGCAGTTAATGTACAGGCTTAAATCTGCCCGTTAGCTTACTGAAAAAAACCCGCGATTGTCGCGGGTTTTTTTGTGCCTGTAAAAAATGGCCGCCTGCCCAATCTTTTGAATCGATTGATGCTGGGCCGCAGCATCCTGCGACTGAATGTCGTCTAACTATCGTTCTCCTTAGTAATTGCCATTCATTGTACGCATTTGATCGGGCAGGTTTCTGGCATTTTGCTGGAACTGGTCTTCAACATCGACCGGGTTCGGCATGGTTACTGAGGGAGCCGTCCAGCCACCGGGCATTTCTCCCAGACGACTCGGTGCATTTAACATATCATTCCAGCCATTGCGAAAATTACGTTTATCTGGATGTGTCCAGCTATTTGGCCCACTGCGTCCCCAGAAATTATTGCGGTTAAAATACGGGTTGTTATTGGGCTGGAATGCGGGGTTGCGGTTAGCATATCCGGCGGCTGGACCATTATGAGGCTGCCAGTGCGGTGGCGGCAGTGGTCGTTGATATGGATTGTTTTGTGGACCACGGTAATATTGAGCAGGGGGTGCCGGATAATAGGGTTGTCCAACGGCTGGTCGCTGCGGCGGGGTGAACTGGCGAGTGGTTGCGACAGGTGGTTGCCTCTGCTGATCATGCTGATAGGTGCCTCGCTGCGGGTAATGCTGTGGTGGATAAGCCTGACGACTGGTACCATTGGGTGCATAACGGGGTGCAGATTGGTGTTGATACGCTGGATGCGTGTAGGTCTGCGGGTGATAGGAAGGGGACCACGGGTTGTTGGTATTGTCTGCCAGGGCAGGAGTTAATGGTATAGCGAGAATAAGAACCGAGCTAATCAGTACCGAGCTAATCAGTAAGGAATGGTGCCGTGTTTTCATAGTAAAATTACCAGTTGATGACAGGATAAAATTATACTGTATACACTAACAGTTTCATTTGTTACTGTCCTGTTAATACTTCGTCAGTTTATGGCGAAAAAAGGTCGTAAAAAACACGAGGTACGCGAAAAGGAAGATATCAGGTAGACGGGTTTATTTTTCTGCGGGTGCGGTTAGCATATGCAGTGTGATCTGATTAAATTTTTTCAACTCACCATGATTTTTTTTCTGAAAGGCAAGCGCTCCTTTTTTACTGGAAAATGAGCCCAGGGTTGGTCCCATTGCACCATCCTTATCGGAATTGACTACATACCAGGCTGTTCTGGCTGGGATCATGTGCTTGTTACCCGGTTTGTTCCAGGGGGTAGCGCCCATATCCTGGACGTAGATTTCTTCTGCATTAATTTTATTTTCAGGCTGTAAATACCAGGCAAAAAGATCCCGTGTGGAACAGAATTTATAAACCTGCTGCGCACCTTCTTCATACGCTTCCCCTTTGGGGCCGGGGAAGCGTGAAATTAACATACCACAGAGGTGACATTCATCACCGGAGTGAATCGCCACGGGCGGGTGTTTTTTTCTACTGCTGCTGTTTTCACCATGGCTGCATCCGGCCAGAACCAGACCGGTTATTACCAGAGCGGTATGGCGAATAAAACCACGGCGACTAAAACCACGGTGACTGAGTGATGATGACAATGCAGGTTTGTGTTTGGGCTGTTGTTCTGTCATAGGTTAGATTCGTCTGTGTTTAAAAATAAAATAGGTGGCGGTGAAGGGCAGTATGATCCAGCCGATGAGTACACCGATTAGCAGAGGGTAGCCAAAATGCAGATCACTGGCCATAACGAACAGACCGGTGCCTGCGCTGGTGAAGCCCATCAGGTTGATCAGACGGAAGACATCGGTCGGGTTGAGTAAGAGCAGATAGGGAAAGATATCCGGCTGGAAACGTCCAGCAGTGACAACCAGCAAGGCCAGCAAACCCAGATCAAAGACCAGTACAAAAAAGAACCAGAAGATCAGTGCCAGTCCGGCCGCTTTTGATTTTTCGGTAACCACGGCGCTGATAAAATAGGCAATACTGATAAAAACGCTGCCAAGTAGTGTGGCGGTGATAATAAAACGGACAAAGGCATAGGTCAGATCAGTGGTATTGACATTGTGGGCCAGTAAACCAATGACAACCGCCGCCGAACCAAAACCGATACCGGTGGCGATTGCCATAATCAGGCTATGACCCAGCAGTTTACCCAGTAATAACTGAGCGCGGGAAACCGGATAGGTTAGTAACAGCAACAACGTGCCTTCTTCATCTTCACCAACAATGGCATTGTAGGCCAGCAATAGTGCAATGAGTGGAATAATGAATACAGCCAGACTGGCGAGGCTGGCAATGGTATTGGGGATAGAAGTAAAACCCACCCTGCCAACAGCCGCTGCACCGAACCAGGAGATGCCGATTGCCAGAATAGCAAAAATAAGGGTAATGGATAGTACCCAGCGATTACGGATGCCATCGGTCAGCTCTTTTTGGGCAACACTTAATACCGCATTCATGATAATTTCTCCTTTACCGCAGAGGTCGTCGTGGCCTGATCCATCAGGTGAAGATAGAGCTGTGCCAGTGTCGGGAGTTGAATCTCGATGTCGGAAATATCGGGCATTTGAATGATTTTCCGCAGTAGCATCATTTTATCGGATTCCTTCGCCAGAAACTCTACGGTATGACCATTGATGGAGGACGAACTGAATGTGTGTGCGGCTATTTCCTGGCTAAGCTGTGGCTGGCCTGCTTCTCCGCGAAGCAGTATTTTTACAGGTAGATGCGCCTGTTCTCTTAACTCGTTAAGTGTGCCGAATGCCAGTAATTTACCGCGGTTGAGCACCGCAGCCCGATCAATATGTTTTTCCAATCCGGGCAGTACATGGGAACTCAGAATAATGGAGCAGCCCTGTTGGCGCAGTTTATCTATCATTTGATAAAAATCACCGGTTGCTATCGGATCCAGTCCGGTGGTGGGTTCATCCAGTAATAATAAACGCGGTGTTGTCAGTATAGCCTGTGCCAGACCCAGCCGTTGTCGCATGCCTTTGGAATAGGTTTTTACCTTACGCCGGGCGGCGTAGGACAGACCAACCTGTTCCAGTAAAGCAGGGCATTGTTTGCGCGCTACTCGTTTTAAGCGGGCAAAATAATGCAGCACTTCCAGACCGGTGAGCTGGGGATAAAAAGAAACGTTTTCGGGTAAAAAACCGATATCAAAACGCACCGGATTGAACTCGCGACTTCCCGGCCGGAAGCCTAATACAGTAATATCACCGCTGGAAGGCAGGGTGAGGCCGAGAATCAGTTTCATGGTTGTGGTTTTGCCGGCCCCATTGTGTCCGAACAGACCGATAACCTCGCCTTCGTTAATAGTGAGTGACAGATCATCCAGAGCTTTGATGTCCTGATAGCGCCGGGTAACCTGTTCGAGTTGAACAACCGCCATAATCATTTTCTCCTGATATCGGTTTGTTGCTGGCTGGCCGTCAGGTCAGAATGTTTTACCGGCGACATCAGGGGATAACTATCTTTGATGCCGGGTGACTGTAATACCGGAAACTCCCGTTCTATCCAGCGCAGGGCAATTATCGCCGGACTATTCATTAAAATTTTCGCAGAAGGGTATTTCCAGAGCATTTTGTCGATACCATCGTTGGGTTCATAGGCGGTATCGCCAATACCATTATTATCGCGATCCCAGCCCAGGTAATCACTCCAGTAGTTGCCCCGTTTTTTATAAGACCATTCCTGTTTGCGATTACCAACATATTTAACCTGACGGCGATTGGCAATAAAACGATTGCCATAAATTTTGTTGTTCTCGGAGCCTGCGGTCAGGTGAATACCAATGTCACTGTGTTCCAGTGTGTTATCACTGATTGTATTAAATACTGAATTATAGACAAACAGGGCTTTGCCTTCGGCGCCAGTATTGTTCTGCTGCTCTATTGGATCGAAGCCCCTGGTTATGTTAGAAAAGGTATTCCCGGAAATGGTAGAGTAGGTGATAAAGTTCATCAGCATACCGTAGTTCTTGTCATGGTTTGAATGGTTGCCAATAATCTTAAGGTACTTCGAGTCCATCATCGCATAACCGGTACGCGTGTTATGAGTGTGATTATTCTTAATAGTATTATTGTACGAATACATGTAGTGAATACCGTAGCGTAGATTATGCATTATATTATTACGAATAACATTGCCATTACTGGCTTCAATATAAATACCATCGCGCGTGTGCCAAATTTCATTATTGTCAATATCGGCACCGTGATTATCGGTAAGGTGAATGCCATTGCCCCGATCCTGAGAGCGGATTTTCAAATTACCTTCAACTTTATTATTTCTAACACTGGCATCAGCGCATTGGTAAAGCAATATACCAAAGGCATCTCCATGTAGGTAATTGTTTTTAATAAGGACATTTGTTGCCGATTTTTTTACGTCAATACCGGCATCCATAGTGGTTAAACTATGTCCCCAGTTAATAATTCGGCAGCCTGAAATGGTGACATCTTTTGCAACGACTGTCAGCGTGTTTCCTTTCCCCTTGCCATCAAGAATAGTGCCTGGTGAACATTGCAGGGTAATACTTTTATTAATGACAAAATTGCCATAATAATGGCCTTTTTTAAGTTTGATCCGGTCACCGTTGTGTGCCTGCTTTAAGATAGATGCAAACGTAGCCACTGTTGCTGTATTTGTCTTTGCTGATATGGGAATATTTACAGCAAATGCAACGATAAGAAGAAAATAACAGAACTGTTTTACTCTTTGGTTCATCCGGATATAAAATTTTCTCGTAAGTGTCTCATTGAAATATATGATGTGCCGTAGATTATAAGAGTAGTGACTGAACTAACACATGAGACATATCAATTAATGAAAAGATCAGTCCCTGATAAAATCTATTTGATTGTATAACGTGGTATTTTGCTGAATTGCAGGATGTACTATATAAAACGACCCTGTTACCGAATAGCTTATGCGGTAACAGGGCGTATTTTATCACGCAAGGTGCGTTATGCTTTTTCTACCAGCATTCTGCTGCGCATTTCCAGATGCAATGCATGGCAGAACCATGAACAGTAGAACCAGTAAACGCCGGCTTTATCGGCAACAAAGGTGACTGAAGCCGTCTCCTGCGGACTGATTTCCATGGTAACACCATGATCCGCCATAATAAATCCATGAGTAAGGTCTTCTACCTGATCCAGGTTGGTAATGACTACTGTTACTTCATTACCCTGTTTTACAGTGAATTTTTCCATACCATATTGAGGTGCAACGGCAGTCATATAGACGCGAACCTTATTACCATCACGAATAACCTTATTATCCGATTCCAGTGTTACGCCATCTTTCTTAGCCATGGCAACGGTTGCAGCAAAGAATTCATCTTTTCGATCCCATATTTTTCTGGTCTTATTGTCGAGGACACTTCGATGCATAATAATGCAGTCATGAGGCTCGGAAAATACGGGTCCATCTGCAACTACCTTCATTTCATCGCCGGAAATATCAATAAGCTGGTCATTATCCGGGTGCAGCGGGCCAACTGGCAGGAAGCGATCTTTTGAAAACTTGTTCAATGAAATAAGCCACTTACCATCTGCGTCACGCGTTTCTCCCAACGAGGTATGGTTGTGACCCGGTTGATACTCTACATCCAGTTTCTGGATAATATAGTTTACCTTCTTATTATTGTAGGCTTTGATGGCTTTTTCAATGTCCCATTTGACGATCTGGCTATCAATAAACAGTGTTGTGTATGCATTGCCTCGACCATCAAAAGCGGTGTGCAATGGACCTAAACCCAGTTCAGGTTCGGCAATAACCACATCACGTTCTTTGATTTTTCCATCAAATAAAGCATCAATTTTTGAGATATCGATGACTGATACGGTTGGAGACAGTTTTCCATTAATCATCATATATTTTCCATCAGGCGTGGCATTTACACCATGTGGGCTCTTTGGAATAGGGATATAACGCGTATAGGGTGAACCCTTACGACCATCAATAACCGGCACTTTTGAATCACCAATGGTTTTGTACTTACCTGCTGCAAGGGCTTTCTCAAGCAGGGGAAGGTTGTAAATAACAGCCCAGTCACGATCTGCGCTCATCATACCTGCCAGGTCAGTAGCTTTTTCCGAGTTGTAACAACTGGTAAAGAAGTATTTACCCGTGTAGTCACACTCTGCATTATCAAGGTTACCATCTACCTGTACCTGAAAAGCGACTTCCATTTTTTCTGCATCAATAAAACTGAACATGGAGTAATAGTTATCCGGGTCATTCAGTCCATGGCCATCATTGGGTAGTGGAATCCTGAATTCACCATTGCAAAATACATATTTAGTGTAAGGCACTTTTTGTGTACGCAAGCCATGAATGGCCTGTACATTAGGAATATTGATCATCTTGTCACATTTCATGATATCACAGCGAATCCGAGCTACCCGTGTATTCGCTTTGTCATTAACAAAAATGTATTTACCGTTATAGTGGCCATCCGTCATCGACATATGAGGGTGATGAAGGTCACCATTAAGTAAATTTGCAGAATCACCTTTGATGAGTTTACTTTCATTGGTGATACCCCATCCTGTTGCAGAATCAATATTAAAAACAGGAACACGCATTAACTCCCGCATAGAAGGTAATCCCATAATACGGAGTTCACCCGATTGGCCACCACTCCAGAAGCCATAGTATTCATCCAGTTGTCCCGGTTTTACTTCAATCTTGCTGCATTTTTCACTGGCAGCCTTAGCAAACGCCTCAGGTGTCATGACTGCTGATGCTAGACCCGTTACACCAGCAACGCCTGCTGCACCCGCAGCGCCCAAAAACTTACGGCGACTTAATGATGGAGAACGGTCATCTTCATTTTGGTTGTTTTCATTATCACTCATAATAGAACTCCTAATGGTAGGTTTTAGCTGACATCCAGCTGGGTTACTGCTATTTTTGAAGGTTCCGTCCTTCTCTTGTTTCGTTTCCTGTCTTTAAGAATAAGCGGCGGACATTTCTTTTTGTCATGATAGGTCATCTGACAATCCAGGCAATGGTGACACTCATTGGCATTAATTCTGCCATCAGGATGAATCGCCTGGATCTCACACTCTACTGCACAAAGCTGACAGGGTTGACCGCATTCTTTGCGTCGTTTAAGCCAGTCAAACAAACGCAGCTTGGTTGGGATCGCCAATGCAGCGCCCAGAGGGCAAATATAGCGACAATAAACTTTACGGGTAAATATTGAAATAAAGAGAAGCGTTATCGCATAGGCCACAAACCACCACTCACGATGGAAAAACAGCATAATAGTGGTCTTGAAAGGTTCCACTTCAGCGGCTTTTTCAGCCATGCTGATAGATTGCAGAGAAAGACCAAAAAGTGCCAGTAATATAATATATTTTACTGCCCAGAGACGCTCATGGACGGCAAAAGGTAATTCATACTGTTTGATTTTTAGTTTACGCGCGAGCTCGTTGATCAATTCCTGCAATGCGCCAAATGGACAGAGCCAGCCACAAAAAACGCCTCGTCCCCAAAGCAAAATGGTGGCGGCAGTAAAGCCCCATAGCATAAAGATAACAGGATCCATCAGAAAAACATTCCACTGAAACTTACCCATTAGCGCATGGGTGAAAGTAAAGACATTTTCTACCGAAAGCTGACCATACGAATACCAGCCAATATAAAACAGAGTGTATAACAAATAACCTCGGCGCAGGGCATGCAGCAGACGTGGCCGCCGAACCAGGACATCCTGCATAAATATTATACCCATCAGCAATACCAGACTGAAAGCAACAATGGAAACCTGAAAAATACGATCTTGCCAGATTTTAACCCACACAGGTACCGGTTTCGCCACAACGGGGGCGGGTGGCCGCGTAATATATTTTTCAGGAATTTTGTAACTGGCATTGAAAGTATGAAAAATACTACTTAACGGGCCAGTGGCACGCTTTACCAGCAGTTGTAGATTCCATATGGCACCTGGATCGAAATCATAGTGCTTGCGAATAATAAAGATGGCCATTTCATCAAAGTTAGGGTGTCCCTTGGCGTAAATATCAGAAAGGCGATAGTAATCCAGATCACGGAAATTAATGCCGGTTATGCCCTGAGTTATCTTGACGCGATCAAAAATACCACCTCGGACATAACCAGAGCCCTTAAACGAGTATATGCCGCCCCCCATAATTGCAATTGCCTGCTCACCAGGTTTTAGTTTTTTCAGTAGCCATTGAAACTGCTCTTTACCTAACAAATTCTGGCCAATGGTTGGTGCATCCAGATAGGTATAGTACAGATCAATAAAGGTATCGTTCTTTTCAGCCGGGGTGGCGACATTTACATCTGCTGCAGCCGTGCCTTTGAATGCATCATCCACCTCGCCACGAGTTAGGTGCAGGTGCCGGATGGAACCATCACCGGTAAGTGTTTTCCAGTTTTCTGGCTTAAACAGCTTCATTTTGACGATAGCATGTGGTCTCGATTCGACCGCTGTCTTTTTCAGAATACCCACATCCTCAGCCACTTTTTTGGATGCGTGCATAATGGACTGGTTCACTACCATGGAGGTGACCGTAGCACTGCTGATACCATCAATGGTGTTCTTGCCGGTACCAACCTCGATCCGTTCAGCAACGGATTTTCCTACAAACTGGGCGGCAAAATCGTACAGCTTCTGTACCGGGATACCGACCAGTAGTATGGGTTCATGTTGCTCAACTACCCAGGTATCTTTGATAATGCCTTTGCTATCAATACTGACCAGCGTGTTAACAGGTTTACCCGAATAAGCGGGAATATCTACCTGTTGTGCAGTTTCAAAGGTATATCCCACAATTTTTTTAGCCGCATATATTTTCCAGATTTTGGTCTTTGGATTCTGCTCGCCAATATGGTTTGCGCCTGGAAAGGCCTTAAGTACGTGCTGTTGCCAGTCCTGTGGCAAAGGCCGTAGTCCTGCCACACTGCTGGCGGAGAAGAAAATTAGAACGAAAAAAAGAATAATATTAATTCGGGTTTGCTGCATTGATGTCTGTCTGTTTACACAGGTTCTAGTTGCTAATCCAGAGCATCTTACCGTCATAAATTTTATTTTTACTTGATGTTGGTCAAGGAATGAATATTATTCTATATTTTCAAAACCAAACTCTTCTGTATCGTAGCGACTGACCTGCATATCTGCTGGCCAGCCCGCAGAAGGTAAACCTGCTTTTATTTTAAGGTGTCTTACAAAATCAACAGCTACCGGTAACTGTGTCCATACGGAGGGCAAAAAGGTGCCATGATGATTGCCGGATTTAAATATCAGTCCATCCTTGCCTGGCGTTATCCGGGCTAGCAGATCGGCCTCTGAATGAACATTTATCGGCTCCGGCGGACTCAATACCGAAATATGTATGTCAAGATAATCAAATTCTTCACTGGATAGAGGAGGGAAGCGTGGGTCGCGGAAGGCGGCTGAATAAGCATTTTGTGCAACATCATCAATCAGTGGTTGCCGGGCTTCCAGCGATCCGATACAGCCACGTAGCTGGTTATTTTTATTCAGGGTAACAAAGCTGGCAGCCTTTTGCTGAAGCGGTGGATCAAAATCTTTTTTATGCGGGGAAAATGGATGGCCGTTGTGCAGGCCATATTGTATTGACTGTCTGGCGAGAGTCAGTAATTGTTTGCGTTGTGCCGGGGTGAACATGATGAATCTGGCATTACTATGCCGGTGTTAATAGATAACCCATGCGCCATAACCGACAACCTGGTTATGTGAACCTGCTGTATCACCCGAATTTTTCAGGTCGAGGGTTTTACTATGCAGATGGTGTTCTCTGGCCGCAAGGAGTAAACCTTTTAGTGGATATCTTCCACAGGCTCTTTCATCGCTGATTGCACGGTCGTCAAGTTGTTCAATGGCCAGGGCGGTTGTCTGGTCAAGTTTCTGTGCGCTGGCGTAATCGTAGTAATGGCTTAAATCGGAGCTGACAACAATGAGTGTATTATCATCTTCCATAAACGGATTAATTACTGCGGCCATTTTATCGCTACTTACCGGGCCAACAACCAGCGGTATCAGGCTGAAATTACCCAGCACCTGTTGCAGGAAAGGTAACTGAACTTCCAGTGAGTGTTCCCACTGGTGTGCCTGATCCCGTGTTTTTACCTGTGGCAATTTTTCAAGTTGCTGTATGGCCTTTCGGTCCAGTGGAATATCACCCAGCGGGGTGCGATAATACTCTGCGCTGGTGGTTGCAATGCCATCAAAAGATACATGATGTGTCGGCCCCAGTAGTAGTACACGTTTTATCTGGCTGGCATAGGGTACAATCTGTTTAAAAGCAGTTGCTGCAATTGGGCCGGAATAAATATAGCCAGCATGTGGAACAATGATAGCTCTGGGACGTTTTGTCAGTTTGTATTCTCTGGCATCGGCAAGATAATGGTTAATGGTACTGACCAGTTCATTGGCGCTGGCCGGGTAGAACTGACCGGAAACAGCAGCTTCTCGTCTAGTATTCATTATTGTACTCATTCTGATTACAGAAATATCTCTGCCCGATGCAACAAAAGCCGTACCACAGATAAAAACCGCCTGTTCAACGCGGTTCCTGTTGCTTTAATGATGAAGATCAATTTCCCGGCCATTCATGCCATAGTCATGTTTGTAGGGCACCTCTAATAGCCATCTTCTTATCATCATTATGATACCATCGGGTAAAGATTTAAAGGCCTATAAAATGAAACTGCAAAATAAAAAATCACCGCAGATTCCTGCTGGCACAGGGGATGTTGATAAAAATGGAGTAGTACCAACACAATACTGGCATTTACTGACTGACGGTCGGGCTCAATGTGATCTGTGCCCACGTGAATGCAAGCTTAAACCAGGGCAGCGTGGACTGTGTTTTGTGCGAGCCAATATTGATGGCAAAATTGTTTTAACCAGCTATGGACGATCCAGTGGTTTTTGTATTGATCCCATAGAAAAAAAACCGCTTAATCATTTTTTGCCCGGTACGCCAGTGTTATCCTTCGGTACTGCTGGGTGTAATCTTGCCTGTAAGTTCTGTCAGAACTGGGATATCAGTAAATCACGTGAATTTGATACGCTGGCGGTTGCTGCCAGTGCTGAAAAAATTGCAGATACAGCATACCGGTACGGTTGTCGCAGCGTTGCTTTTACCTATAACGATCCAGTTATTTTTCATGAATACGCGATTGATGTGGCAGCGGCCTGTCATGAAAAAAATATCATGACAGTGGCGGTTACTGCTGGATATATCTGTGAACAGCCACGACGAGAATTTTTCTCTGCTATGGATGCTGCCAATATTGATCTAAAAGCCTTCACAGAAGATTTTTATTACCACTTAACGGGCGCTCATCTGCAACCGGTACTGGATACGCTGATTTATTTGAAACACCGGACATCTGTCTGGTTTGAACTGACAACATTGCTGATTCCGGGGAAAAATGACTCACAAAAAGAACTGACAGACCTGTGTCAGTGGATAGTAAAGGAGCTGGGCCCGGATGTTCCCATACATTTCACGGCATTTCATCCGGACTATAAAATGCAGGATATCCCGCCAACACCTCCCGCCAGTTTAAGCCTTGCCCGTCAGATTGCGATTGATACGGGAATACGCTACGCCTATACTGGTAATGTGCATGATAAATCAGGGGAAAGTACCTACTGTTGTCAATGCGGTAAGCGCCTGATTGGTCGTGACTGGTATGAACTTTCTGAGTGGAAGCTGGAGCTGGATGCAGAAGGGCGGGCAATATGTAAGCAATGTGGTACGGTCTGTGCCGGTGTATTTGAAGAAAAACCGGGGGGCTGGGGGGCAAAACGCCAGCCAGTCTATTTATAAATACCGTTTCGGGCATGTTGGTGACTACTCGGTTCGCAGTAGCGGGTTACAGTTTGTCAGCGTAACCTTGCCCTGTAATAAATTACCTTTTGAATACTCACTGAAATGGCAGGTATTGGTTTTTGGATCATAATTCTCAATCCACAAATTATCGTCTTTCCAGGTGGCGACAATATGGCGCTGGCCTTCAGGAATAGAAATGGTCATTACGCCGCCATAACGTTTTACAAATACCTGCTGGAAGTGGAAAAAGTAGGCGGTATAACCGATAATCAGAATAACAACGGCAACAATGGCCGCATTTTTCCACGCATTCAGCTTATAACCAAAACCATAGAGTGCCGCAAGCATTAAACCGAGAACAAGCAGCCAGTACAGGTAGGTAATCATAATAAAGGAACCCTTTGATTAAAGAACCTCCGATTATACCGCAGATAGACTGGATGAAGAAATATAGCGATGAGAGAATAGCATTGATACAGCGAAAAGATTTACCTCAGGGTGGGGATGAAAAAAACCCGCAACTTGCACTGGCAGCATTAGCGACAGAGGGAAATGTAGACGCCCGTGAAAAAATCAGTGCTATGTTAAAGCCAGTTATTGGTTATCAGAACCGCATTTTCTGTCAACAGTTCTGTCGGCAAAATCGCTTTCAGTTTCAGTGTAGTGTAGATAAGTCGTGGAGAAATCCACAAGCAGATGCAACGCAGTGTGAATGGGGAGAGCACAGTTATCAATGGATGTATCAGGAACTAATGGGAAATAACTGTTTGCTAAAATTTAATAATCGTCATGGCGATACTCTTTTCGACTATCTTTTACAAATTATTAATTCATTAGATTTTTATCAGCGCTGGAAAGACTGGCGCTTTTTTAATCACGATAAATGTCCGGAATCTATTCAGCAACTTGGCCCGGTATCAATAAAAATATTTTCTTTATTAAAGGAAAAGAGAAAACTTAACTTTATTATTCAGAAGTCAGGTTTGAGTAGAGAGGAAGTTGAAAACAAAACCAGGCGAATTATGCAGTTATTACTAAAAGAAAAACAATTAAATTCGCTGGATTACAACACGATAAACGGGTTACCAAAAGATGATAACAGGGAAAATAATTTAATAAAAAATCTAGTAGAACATAAGATCGATACAGTTGAAAATAATACTGGAGAAAAGGATAGAGAAAATTTTTATGGTATCTGGTTACAATTAAATACGATTGAACAGTATATATTACAGGCATTGCTTATTGAAAACCAACATACGGACGATATTTTACATGCTTTAACGGTACTGGATATCAGGATTAAAGAAGGGGTTTTACCTGAAGATACCAATAGACAACATTTACTTGCTTTTAAAGATGAGGTGCTGGAAAAATTAAGCAGTATCTCACGGCCTGTATTTTGATTCTGATGTAATAATTATTCTGGTGTAATAATGTCTTATATGGTAGAAGATTTTCAACAACAAGTCCATCCCACAATGGAACAACTTGTTGAGTATATAAAGAATACATCTTCCTGTAATGAAGAGGCACTTTGCCTGCATCTTGCAGAATGTGAAGATTGTCGACGGCATGCTGAAATAATTTCATTACTTATACAACATTTACCCGCATTATCTGGAAGCATGATAAACATAGAACAAAATAACTTGATTATTGATTTTATAGCCGGGAGTACGGACAAAGATAAATTAAAAGAGATTCGGCTATCTATTATTAATGATGCAGAAACGTTACAGGCTGCATTGTATTATGCCAGTCATAGCAATGCGTTGAATCGCGAGGTTGAAAATAAAGGGGTTTATCGAAGGCAAATAACGGGTAACAAGGAAAATAATACACTACTGATTAAAATGATTAGAAAATCAATAGATGCATTGATGAAATGGTTAAATATAATCAATGGAAAATTGTCAAACTGGAAATGGCTTAAATCAAAATATTTCTATGTAGCGGTTATTGTAATTTTTATCCTGTTAATCATTCTGGCTCAGGCCTCTTTTTTTTCAGCAAAGAAAAAGCCTGCTTTATTTGCAGTTGTCTATCGGGATAACCCGGTCATTGAATTTACGGATAACTCTGTACAGAAAAATAAAGATATTAAAATTTTTAATGCAGTCAGGGTTAGTGTGATAAATGGTGGAAAAATAAAAATAAGCTGGCCAGAAATAAAACATGTAGGTGAATATACTATCCAGTTACAACAAAATAGTAATGGGAAGATAGTATTATTACAACGCCACCGTGTATCGTATCCATCTGCCATATTTAATTTTTCCACAACAAATAAATCGGTTTTACAGGCAGGTAGGCGTTATGAATGGGTCTTATCTGGCAGAACCGATACAAATAAAAATTATTACACTAAAGGTGGCTTTGTTCTAATGAATCCATAAGGTGAATCTCATGAAACAAATTGGTCTGATTAGTGATATTCATGCTTCATTGCAACCGTTACAGCAGGCACTGACTATTTTTGCCAGTGCGGGGGTGGATGAAATTTTCTGTGCTGGTGATATTGCTGGTTATATGGATCAGCTTGATGCGTGCATTGAACTGCTGGCTGCCAGTCACTGTCACACTGTTATCGGTAATCATGATCGGCTTTATCTGGATCATCAAAATGAAAATTTTGATAGTAAGGTGGCCAGTTTTCTGAAACAGTTACCCGCTTTTTATACCACTACAATAGAAAATAAACGTGTGTATATGGTACATGCCGCACCTCCGGATGAATGTCACGGGGGTATTAAATTACGTGATAAAACAGGCGTTATTCAGCTGGACAGGGTAGTGCAATGGGCGGATAAATTACAGTTATTTGATTATGATGTGCTAATTGTCGGCCACAGCCATCAGGTCTTTGCCGAGAATATTGGCAATATGCTGGTGATCAACCCGGGTAGTTGTGTTTTTAATCATAGCTGCGCTATTTTACGTTTACCGGCAATGACTGTAGAGTGGTTTGCTCTGTCAGAGAAAAATATCGAGCCCACCTGGAACTGGGGGGAGCATGTTATTTATGCAAAATAAACCAGATAAACACCTGCCTGTTCACCCCTTTTGATACATTCAGCTTTTGACTGTTTTCGTATATAGTCCGTATCCTTTTGAGAATACTTATTGTTTGGAGAGTTGTATGCAGTCCGGCCCTAGAGAAATTACTACCCCTTTTCGCCCCATTCCGCTGGATGTACCGGAAGGTATGGCGCCGAATGAGTTTTTTAACAGTACCGAGAATTTAAACGACCTGTCGAATAATAACGGTCTGTTAAAGAACCCGGAGGAGCTACTACTCTATCGTAAGGCACTGGGCCATACGAATGAATTTGATACCTCAATTATCTATAATACATCAAAGAAAATACTCGACCCGTTAGGCCGACCGGTACGTCGGACCCAGGTGCCGGAGGCGACCAGAAAAATCTGGAACCGGATGAATCAGATTATTATCGACTTTATGCTCGAAATCTGCCCCGACCCGGACGCTCATTTAGTCCTTGCCGGTGAAGCCAGTCTGGATGCTACCTGGTCGTTAACCTCTCCCGGTGTGCCCAGTATCCGTATGCTGCATAACCATTTTATGATTTTTGATAAAAATGTACTGCGTAATGCACCATTTGCCGATCATAATAATCCGAATTTGACCGATGGTGGGCAGAATAGCCTGTTTCAGTCCTATATGCGTGATGTTTATAGCGAATTCTTTGCCTCACTGGATTTTAATATTCTGAAACAGACCAGCAAGGGTTCATCCAGAATTGAACTCACCGGTTATCCGCAGGGGTTACCCAGCTGGAAGATTCAGGGCGGGGTCGATGCATTGAAAGATATTCATTTCTGGCGGGAGTATGATCTGGTATTAAAAGGGTTTCTGGATTTTTATCGTGCATTTTTTACCCAGGTTTCTACCCGAAATGCACCGGTACCAAAACAGGCGTTTTTCCCTGAGCAGGTTGAAAATATTCTATTATTTAATAATAACTTTATGGCCAGCGCTAAAAAGGTACGTGACCAGTGTATTACCGATGCGAAATATGCCCATTCCATTCGCTGGCAGCCCGCGTTTAAACAGTTGATTTATCGCAATGATGAAGGCGATTTAATTGTTACAATCAGCCAGAACTCTATTGGTAATGCCATTACCGAACTACTGGGTGTCGTAGTAAAACGTGAACCGGATGCGGCAGCCTACGAAAAAGCAGAACCGGCACTGGTGGAGAGATTACTGGAAGTCAGACGGCGACTGATTAATGCGGATTTGGGCGAAGGAATTGAAACTCCGTACTGGGGAAAGGATTAAACGAATTTATTTTTTTTCACCACAAGAGTCTGTATTTTGAAGTGTTTGCAACAAGGTTATGGTTGTGAGGAGGTTGTTCCTCGCGGTTTTGTCAGTTTGATGGATCTGTATGAAAATAATTTCATCCGTATTCGCAAACTGATTCCCTGCCTGTCTGGAATGCAAGGGCAGACTTCCTGTATGGCGCGGGTACCGGCAAAGGCGTATTCTGTCTCCCGTGTTACCGGTTGTCTCGATTTGCATTGCCATATCCTCGAGCAGTCAAAATATACCACCACTTTTATTCTGACCTACCATTTTGCTGATACCGACTCACCCGATGGCTTTGTTGCCGAACCGCAGCTACGCTGTCGTGCCTATCACGATGCCGGTCTGGTAGAAGTGCTGACTGGACATCTGTTACACGGTCGCCAACGTTATGACCAGATGCCAACAAAAGCGGTACAGGTAAAATGGCGGCTCAATCGTCTATTGTATAAGTGGTTGGGTTTTAGTCTACATACAGGCCACTGTTTTACCTACTTTAAAACAAAACCGGCTGAACTTGTATTATCAACAACGCCACAGGTAATTATTCTATAGCGATGTCCTAAACAGGAAGTTTCGTTGAATGGTCAGGTTTTATTGTCAGATGATTCCTTATGTGTCTTGACCGAGGCATGAGCAAAGCGTATGATTCCCCGCCTGTTGGGGTACTGGCTCAACAGATATTCGGGGTATAGCGCAGTCTGGTAGCGCGTCTGCTTTGGGAGCAGGATGTCGGGAGTTCGAATCTCTCTACCCCGACCAGATATAAAAGCCGCCTGTAGTATGATA
>CAYXNL010000035.1:10994-24016 GCA_964466455.1 uncultured Thiotrichaceae bacterium | reverse complement strand
GGAATTTGTTTTCCAGGAATTTGCTTTTCAAGAAGTTGATTAAACTGCTTTGCACTAACCGGTTCTTCCATTAAAAACCCCTGAATACTGTCGCAGCCCATTTTTACCAACAGATCATAGGCCTGCCTGGTTTCCACCCCTTCCGCAACAACATGCAGACCGAGATTATGTGCCAGCTCAATCGTCGAATGAACAATCACTTCGTCATCTTTATTTTCAACCATCCCCTTGATAAAAGACTGATCAATCTTCAGCTCACTCACCGGCATACGCCGCAGACGACTTAATGAGGAATATCCTGTACCGTAATCATCAATCGACAGGGTAATACCCATTGCGCAGATTTTATCCAGAATAGAGGACAGGCTACCGAATTCTGACAGAAACAGGCTTTCTGTAATTTCAAAGCAGATCAATTCACCTTCTTCTTTTGTCCGGATAATTTTATGAATACGCTGCAAAAACTTCGAATGCATCAATGTTTTAGGGGAAATATTAACCGCTATTCTCAATGGCTTATATAATTGTTTCCATATCTTTGCCTGTTGTAGTGCAGTTTCCACCGCCCAGTAAGTATAATCATTAATTAAACTGCTATGCTCCATCAGATCAACAAAAATTGCTGGTGAAATTGTTCCCTGATCCGCATGATGCCAACGCCCCAGCGCTTCTGCCGAAACAATACTGTCGTCGCGCAGAGAATATTTAGGCTGATAATAAAGTTCAAACTGCTGTGCTTCCAGCGCATCACATACGTCAGAAACCATAGCAAGACGACCTTTTGCATAATGGTCATGTTTAAGCATATAAACACTGACTGCATCATTACTACCTTTTGCCTGATACATGGCAAAATCCGCATGACTCAACAGATTACTGATGGTTACTCCATGTTCGGGAAAAACAGAAATACCAATACTGGCACTGACAACAATATTATTGTTATCAATAGTGAAATGTTCTTTCAGCAACCGGGTTAATTGCTGTGCCCGTTTCATGGCGGCGGCTGAATCGTGCTCAGGCAGAATAACGACAAACTCATCGCCACCTAATCGTGCCAGTGTTTCACCCGTATTTATTGACTGTTGCAAGCGTTTTGCAATCTTTTTTAATAATAAATCGCCACGATCATGCCCCAGCGCATCATTAATTTCCTTAAAACTGTCAAGATCAATTAACAGCAGTGATATTTTCTTACAGATGGTGGCTGCATGGGTAATATTCTGCGACAGGCGATCGTGAAACAGGGACCGATTCGGCAGTCCGGTCACCGAATCATATAATGAGAGAAACTCAAGCTCTTTACTGCTCTCCAGCAATTGCCGGTTTAATACTTCCAGCCGTAGCCGGTATTCTTCATTCAGAGCATGGCTGGTTTCCATACTTTTGACAGCCATCGCATTCTCAATGGCAATGGATACAATGCTGGCAAAAAGCTGTAACAGGTTTAAATCTTTCCTGTTAAATTCACCCCCGCCAATTTTATTTATACCGGCAATCCCGCCCAGAAAATGACGCTTGCCCTGAAGTGGCACCATAATCATGCTACCGGCCTGAGCTTCCCAGTGGTTTTTTTCATGCTCACTCAGGTCGTCCAGTACACCCTTCCACCAGGGCTTCTTATGGCGCCAGACCCAGCCACAAATACCGAAATCCAGTGGCAGAGACTCACCGATGATTTCCTCGGTATTTTTTCCTGCGCCACAACGGTACGTATAAGTTTCGCAATTATTATCCAGCAATGGAATAAGCAACGTTTCAGCAGCAATAATTTTACGCGCACGTTGTGCCACAATTTCAAATACTCTGCCCAGATTCAGTTCACTACCGATTTCAGTAAAAGTCTGTTGCAGCAACTCAATCTCAGCTTCTTTATCCTGTAGGCTACGATTTAGCGCAATAATATTATCGTTATTTTCTTTTTGTGCTTGCATCTGGACTAATTCCAAATAGATGACTGGAGTATACGCTAGAGTATAGTACAGGCAAAAAAGAAAATGTTTGACTGGCGACCAAAGGTAAAGCAGGGAGATCAACTCATCCGCAAATGCATCAATGCTGTTCGCTTTACCCTGTCGGAGCAAAGTAATTTTTTATGGCGACTTTTTATAATGGTTTTTTATGGCGATTTTTTAACTCGACATAATGCTGTGCAGAATAATGCAGAAATTCTTTTTCCTGTTGCGTCAGCTCACGCACTCGTTTTACCGGACTGCCCAGCCACATATAGTCACCTTCGAGTGTTTTATTCGGTGGCACCAGACTGCCCGCACCGACCATCGCCCCAGCACGAACCACCGCGCCGTCGAGCACCACGGATCCCATGCCAATCAGGCACAGGTTTTCTATGCTACAGGCATGTAGTACCACATTATGCCCCACTGTTACCTCATCGCCCACACTCAGAGCATGGCCACCCGGCGCATACACACTGTCATGCGTGACATGAAGCACACAGCCATCCTGGATATTCGTCTGTTTGCCAATGCGAATAGAATGGATGTCGCCACGAATAGAAACCTGCGGCCAGATGGAACTATCCGCTCCAATCACGACATCTCCCGTCACCACAGCAGCTTCATCAATAAAAACACTCTGATGAATATCAGGGGTAAAAGCTTCAAACTGGCGTATATTTTTCATCGCCTAATAGTAACTGAAAGCCGTTCAGGCTCAAAGTTATTATTGGGAAATATCAGGGAATCCCTGACCTGAAAGGCTTTCAGGTCAGGAAGTTTTATCAAGCGGCGCTCTGACTCAGTTGTTGATTTTGACTTAGCCGTTGATAGCTAAAACCCAGAACAACTCCCCAGATAAGGTGCAACATTAGTGTTGCAACCGGTGCCATCATACCAATATTTAACCCAAACAGACCGGCACCTGCCATTGGCATCGGGCCTATCATCATCAGTAACCATGCACCAATTGAGAAAATTATCGCACTGCTCATTACGCCACCAGGCAATTTATTAACCAGTGCAGCAAACAGCAGACCCCATACCACCGTACCAATCATAAAGTGTGCGACCCATCCCATAAGCATCGGCCCATGCATCATGCCTGCAAGCATTTTTATTGCATTAAGATCCGGCATTACGCCCATTTTGGCTTTCATTACCATCAGCACTGATAATACGATGGTGGCAATAAAACCTGATAATAAACCTGCTTTGATATTCATAACTTTACTCCAGTTATCTAAGAGTTCATTTTTGATGAACCCGTTGTTAAAAAATAACGCTTTAGCAGTTCTGACAGGGATTTAGAAACCCGATTGACTGCTGCGTTACTTCTTAGATGACCGCACTGGCAATTTGGTTACAGTTGCCTGGCAAGTTACTAAGGAGAACGGTAATTAACCAGGACAGAAAAAAGAATGGAATACTAACAGGATGGATGAGAGGGATACCTGTTTCAGTAATAAGACCATGTAGAGACCTTTGCACGAAACATAAAACGAATAATACTATGACAGTTTCCGAGCCTTGAGTATGGCCTTAACCAGGTCATCGGGTACTTCATCCGGAACCGTCGTGTCGGATGATAAAAAGACACTACGCCCGACTTCCACTGACCGTTGATAGGCCTGTAAATACTGCCGGCACTCACGACATAACCGTATATGCAATTCAAACTGTGAACGCTGACGTGCAGAAAGCCCACCATCCGTATAATCGAGTATAAAGCTTTCAAACTCTTTGCAGGTTATCATGCGAGGCATATATTTCATGATGAATCCCTTTAGCCATCGCCACAGCCTGTTTTTACTATAACGGCTCATCGTCAACCTCATTGCGTAATATTGGCTCAATCAGTGTTTTTAGTGCTGCCCGTGCACGGTGCAGGCGTACTTTTACATTACTTTCCGATATATCAAGCAAGCTGGCCACCTCTACGGTACTATAACCTTCGATGTCACGAAGCAGTAAAACGATACGATAGGTATCGGGTAATTTGTTAATCAGGGTATGAATCTGTTCACGGCGCTGCTCACTGCCAAGTATCTCTTCAATACTTGCCATATGCTCCCATGGCAGTTCAATACGACAATCATGGCGATCAAACTCAGGCAGGTATTCATCAATAGGCTGCTCCGCCCGCCGTTTTAACTGCCGTAATTTCATCAATGCAGCATTAACAGTAATACGATGTAACCAGGTCTTCAGGCTGGCGCGTTGTTCAAAGCGGTCAATGCCACGAAATGCAGCCATGAATGCATCCTGAACAGCATCTTCAGCCAACGCATGATCATTCAACAGTCGTCTGGCAACGCTCAGCATCCAGCCAATATTGTCACGCACTATTGTTTCAGCCCGGACTGCATCCAGGCTTTTCTGAGAAACGATATCAGCTTGTTTTTCCGGTTCCTGTTTCATTACAGACGCAGAAGTCTCTACCATCATTGTTGTTTAAGGTAAAATAGCATTATGTCCTTATCAAAAGCCAGCGCTTTTCTTTCACTGTCACGTATTATTACAGTAATACGTTCATTTTTCTGTTCACTTAAAAAAATATTCTCTATTATTCACGTCAGTCTGAACAAACTAATTGACTATCTCGCTGCCCACCCGCTACTGGATAAAATTGAACAGGGTAGCAAACGGTGTCATCACTCACTGCTTTTATCGGTAAATACATTTAAGCAGTCTACCGTGTACAGAAAGTTTGGCCTGTATGTACGACTTGTACGGCTGGATAAACCCATTGGTGTTTTATTATTATTATGGCCCACCCTGATTGCATTGTGGATCGCCGCAAAAGGCTGGCCCGATACATCCGTTTTAATCGTATTTATAGCCGGTGTCATTTTAATGCGCTCAGCCGGTTGTGCGATTAATGATTACGCTGACCGCCATATTGACAGAAAAGTAAAACGCACCCAGCAGCGTCCGCTTACTTCCGGTCAGATAACAGAAAAAGAAACCTTAATCGTTTTTGCCGTACTCAGCCTGCTGTCATTTATTCTGGTTCTTTTTATGAATACACTTACCATCTGGATGTCTCTGGGCGGTATTTTACTGGCGGTGAGCTACCCGTTTATGAAACGCTACCACTACCTGCCACAGATTCATCTTGGTGCGGCCTTCGGCTGGGCAGTGCCCATGGCATACACCGCGCAGGCCAATGAAGTAACCATGCTTACCTGGCTAATTTTTCTTGCTACCGTATTATGGGCTACCGTGTATGACACCATGTACGCGATGGTAGATTACGATGATGATATAAAAATCGGTGTTAAATCAACTGCTATTTTATTTGGCAATCAGGATAAATTAATAATCGGTATTATTCAGCTATTACTGATTCTGGACCTGCTTCTGATTGGACACCGCGCAAACCTGACGGGCTTTTATTATCTCGGTGTTTGTGCCGCCAGCGTATTTTCCCTGTATCAGCAATATTTAATTAAAGACCGCGATCCGGCACTTTGTTTCAGGGCTTTTCTAAATAATAACTGGGTTGGTCTGGTATTATTTGTCGGTGTGTTTCTGGATTATCAGATCGGCCCCATACATTAGACCGATAGCAAAAGCTGGTTTTAGTGGAAATAATGACACAATAATACGCAATAAATATATTACTGAAACGGATAAATAAGGATACCTGTTAGGATGTAAATATTAATGAATAATTTTAAAACAATACAAATTTCTGATACTATTTTTATATGTCCAGTGCCTCTTTACTATTAGCCGTCTTATTGTTGCCGGTTACCTCAGCACTGCTCGCACTGATTGCCGATACCAACCCGTCTGCCATGCGCCGCCTGGTGTTTCCGCTGCTTGGTCTGGGTGGGTTTTTCGGTGTTTTTCTGGGGCTGCATACCCTGCTCAATGGCAATACAGAAACCTTTATCTATCAGTTAGGCCTGCCCTGGTTACACTGGCATCTACGCCTTGATCCACTGGCTGGCTTCTTTCTTGCACTAATCGGCATCGTTGTGGTGGCCATCAGTTTTTTCGGCCCCGGCTATATTCGTGAATTCCAGCATGGCAAACAGCCGCTATCTGTACTCGGATTTTTTACCGGCCTGTTTGTTGCAAGTATGTATCTGGTCGTGCTGGCTGATGATGCCTTCGCTTTTATGGTCGCCTGGGAACTGATGTCGCTAACCAGCTATTTTCTGGTCACTTATCAGCATCAACATGCTGCCAACCGGCGTGCCGGATTTATCTATCTGTTAATGGCTGAAGTAGGCGCCCTGGCCATCCTGCTCAGTTTTGGAATATTAGCTGGCTTTGGTCATGGTTTTACCTTTGATGCCATGCGCGCTGCGCCACTCACCTTTACCTGGGCATCCATTGCCTTTGGTCTCGGCCTGCTTGGTTTTGGTATGAAAGCGGGGGTGGTGCCCCTGCACGTCTGGCTACCGGAAGCACACCCGGTTGCACCCTCACATATTTCCGCGCTAATGTCGGGGGTAATGCTGAAAGTTGCCATTTATGGTTTTATCCGTCTGTGTTACGACCTGATTGGTAATGTGCAATGGAGCTGGGGCGTAGTCTTGCTTGGGGTGGGCTGTATCAGCGCATTATTCGGTGTGCTCTATGCCCTGATGCAACATGATCTGAAACGTCTGCTGGCGTATCACTCAGTGGAAAATATCGGTATTATTTTTATCGGTCTCGGCCTGTCAATGATCTTTTATGGTACTGGTCATAACTTACTCGGCACTCTCGGTCTGGTCGCAGCACTTTACCATAGCCTCAACCATGCCCTGTTCAAAAGCCTGCTGTTCCTCGGTGCTGGCGCGGTATTGCAACGCAGCCACGAACACGATATGGAACGCATGGGTGGACTATTATTGCGCATGCCCTGGACCGGACTATTTTTTCTGATTGGCTGCATCAGTATTTCCGCCCTGCCACCTTTTAATGGTTTTGTTTCGGAATGGCTTACCTTCCAGACCGCTTTACAGGCACCGAGTTTGCAAAGCGGTGTTTTACGCGCTGTTATTCCACTGGCCGCCGCTTCATTAGCGCTTACCGGCGCACTGGCTGCCGCCTGCTTTGTTAAGGTTTATGGTATTACCTTTCTCGGTCTGCCCCGTAGCCGACGAGCACGCCGCAGCCGCGAAGCCAGCACCGGAATGTTGATCGGACAGGGTATATTGGCAGTATTGTGCCTGTTTTTCGGGGTATTCCCCAATGCAACGATTAATGCTCTCAATAATGCGACAATGATACTCACCCACCAGACGCTGAATACGGCTACCAGCCACGGCTGGTTATGGTTAACCCCGGTATCAGCCCAGAGCGCTTCATACAGTGCGCCACTGGTATTAGTCGGCGTCTTGCTCGCGCTACTGGCATGGGCTGCGGTGTATTTCATCGCCCGCCCTGCCGGTCATGCTGACACCACTCGCGGCAATACCTGGGATTGTGGTTTTGGTGGCCTGACTCACCGGATGCAGTACACCGCCACCGCATTCACTATGCCGATCCGACAGATTTTCCGCCCGATCTGGCGCCTGCATGAATCCATTGAGCGCACTCCCTGCAAAGATCTGACAACACAGCCGGAAAAAATACGCTACCAGCTACACACTGAAGATATTACCTGGAACTGGATTTACCAGCCCATAGAACGCCTGCTATATGCCATTACCCGCCGCGTTGGTCGAATTCAGACGGGTCATTTGCACCATTACCTGACCTATACCTTTGTCACCTTAATTCTGCTGTTATGGGTAATCACATGACTGGCTGGCTATTAGCCTTTGTCCAGGCGATCCTGTTTGTCGTTTTTGCCCCGCTGTTCGCAAGCTGGATAAAACGCGTCAAATGCTGGCTGCAAAATCGCCGTCCACCGCCTTTATTACAACCATACCGGGATCTTCAGCGTCTGTTCAGCAAGCAGGTGGTAATGTCCGTTGATGCTTCGCCGATATTCAGAGTGACACCATATATTGTCGTCGCCGCCACCCTGCTGGCTGCCGTGGTGGTACCACTGATCGCAGTTAATCTGCCCACAACCGCGATTGCTGATGTGATTGTACTGGCCGGCTTTTTTGCCCTCGCCCGTTTTTTTCAGGCACTGGCAGGAATGGATGTTGGTACTGCTTTCGGCGGCATGGGGGCATCACGTGAAATGACCATTTCCGCCCTGGCTGAACCGGCAATGTTAATGGCTGTTTTCACGCTGGCGATGGTGGCATCAAGCACTAATCTGTCAACCGTTATCAACCACATTCTGGCTGATGGACTGGTACTCAGGCCATCATTACTGTTTGCCCTGTTGAGTCTGGTGCTGGTTGGTATTGCCGAAACCGGACGTATTCCGGTGGATAATCCTGCCACACACCTTGAACTAACCATGATTCACGAAGCCATGATTCTTGAATACAGTGGTCGCCACCTGGCGCTTATTGAATGGGCAGCCCAGCTTAAACTGATGATTTACGGCGTACTGATCGCCAATATCTTTTTCCCCTGGGGAATCGCCAGCGAAATCACTCCCCTGACTTTATCTATTGCAATCATAGCGATTACAGGGAAATTAATGGTATTGGGCACGGTGCTGGCGGTGGGGGAAACGGTGATGGCAAAAATGCGGTTATTTCGTGTTACTGCTTTTCTGGTACTGGCGCTGACTCTGGCGTTAATCGGTATATTAAGCCATATTGTGCTGGAGATTCATTAATGCTGGCACAACTCCCGCTTTATCAGCAGGCAATACTAACCCTGGCCGCCCTGATTCTGTTTACCTCTTTTGCGCTGCTAGCAGTAACTCGTGTGGTCTCCATTATTCGGATCTTTGCCTGGCAGGGCGCACTGGTTGCTATCACCACGGCGCTGGTTGCCTATGATAGCGGGCTTTATCATTTATATATTTCTGCTGTCCTGACCTTGGTATTAAAAGCCATGTTTATCCCCTGGCTGTTACTTCGGCTGGTACAACGAATGAAGCTGGATCGTGAAGTCCACACGGTACAGCACCCGGTAATGACCATGATGATCGCCACTGCACTGGTTATTTTCTGTTATTACGTAGCACAACCTATTGAACACCTCTCCGCCACCATTACACGTAATACGATTGCGATCAGCATGTCCGTCATTATGCTGGGTATGCTGATGCTGGTAAGTCGCAACAGAGCTGTCTCACAGGTAGTCGGTTTTATGTCACTGGAGAATGGATTGTTTTTTGCAGCGGTTTCCGCCACCCACGGTATGCCAATGGTGGTTGAACTGGGGATAGCCTTTGATGTATTAATTGCAGCGGTTATCTTCGGGGTATTCTTCTTTCATATCCGCGACAGTTTCGATTCCCTTGATGTCAGCCAGCTTAACCGGCTATCGGAGCGCGACGAATGAATGCGCTTGCACTCACCTTACTGATCCCGCTGGCAGCAACCATCGGCATGGCCCTGTTTGGACAGAAAAAATCGGCCGGTTATTTTAATGTTGTGGTGTCGTTTGCCCAGTTTATTGCCAGTTTATTCCTTACCTCTATTGTTTTTAAACACGGCCATGTGGGGGAAATTGACGGTCAGTTTTATATCGACAGTTTTAATGTTTACCTGATTGCACTAACCGCACTGGTGGGAGCGACCACCGCATTATTCTCCCGTCCCTATATGGAACAGGAACAGCAGAACGGTCGCCTGAGCACTGCCCGTATGCGTCTTTATCATGCCAGTTATCAGGGATTTCTATTCACCATGCAACTGGCTTTAAGCACCAATAATCTGGGCATCTTATGGGTTGCGCTGGAAGGTGCCACCCTGGCAACAGTTTTGCTGGTGAGTCTGTACCGCACCCCCGCAGCCATTGAAGCGGCATGGAAATATTTTATTATCTGTGGGGTGGGTATTGCCCAGGCGCTGTTTGGTACAGTACTAATTTATTTTGCTGCCGCTCAGGTCATCCCCAACCCGGAACAGGCATTACTCTGGCGGGTGCTGGTTGAACATGCCAGCAGCCTGCAACCGGCTATTATGGCCATTGCCTTTGTCTTTCTGCTGGTTGGTTATGGAACCAAAGTCGGATTGGTGCCAATGCACACCTGGCTACCGGATGCCCACTCTGAAGGCCCGACACCAATGTCTGCAGTATTATCCGGGTTACTGCTGAATGTGGCACTGTACGCACTGGTACGGGTTAAAATTCTCACTGACGGGGCGCTGGCAAACGGGGCTTCCGGCCATGACCCGCATCTGGCCGGTTATTTAATGATGGGCTTTGGCATGCTGTCATTTACCGTTGCCGGCTATATGTTACATCGCCAGCGGGATATCAAACGTCTGTTCAGTTACTCATCCATCGAGCACATGGGGCTGATGACGTTTGCTTTCGGCCTCGGCGGACCACTGGCTACCTTTGCTGCGCTACTGCACATGACGGTGCATTCACTGACGAAATCTTCCATTTTTATTACCGCCGGTCATGCCAGCCATATTGCAGGCACCCAGAAAATAGATAATATTCGTGGCCTGATTGCAACCCAGCCAGCTGTCGGCTGGGGCTTGTTAATCGGCACCGCCGCCATTGCCGGTTTCCCGCCATTTGGCGTTTTTACCAGTGAATTTCTCCTGTTATCGGCGACCATGCAAACTTACCCCTGGCTCACCCTGCCGCTGTTACTGGGTCTTGCTGTCGCCTTTGCCGGTTTGTTCCGACATTTGCACCCGATGGTCTATGGCGAAAAACCCAAACACCAGCAGCCGGTAAAAGCCAATATGTGGCCGGTTATTATCCAGTTGGCGCTGGTATTATGGCTGGGTTTAGCCATCCCTCACTTTCTTGCTAACTGGTTCGACCAGGCAACCCGGTTAATTAGTGGGAGTGGTTTGTTATGAACCGTTTTGACTGGTTATCCGAGCTCATTGCTTCGTGTGAAGATGAACATATCATGCTTCGTGGTGGTTCCAGCACCCAGCTAAAACCGGCTCATGTTTTAAATCTTGATATTGAAGACTGGGGGCGTTTCGCCGAGGTCGCAAATAGCCAGAACTGCCGTTGGTGCGCTATCTGGGCAACACAAACGGATACTGAAACACTTCTCCTTAGTGCCTGCTTTGAATGCCTGGGAGATTATCTGGTGGTGCGCGCACCGCTGGAAATGCGCAGTCCGGTATTACCCTCACATACCCCTTTCTACCCAGCAGCTAACCGACCCGAACGCTATCTACAGGATATGTTCGGCATCCTCTTTAGCAACCACCCCGATGGTCGGCGCTGGGTGCGCCATCAGGCATGGAATGAAGATAACTACCCTCTGCGTAAAAATTTTCCAGTGGCAGGCATACAAACAGATAAAATTACACCGCCGGATTCGGATTATCCTTTTTTTCAGGCACAGGGTGCCGGGGTTTATGAAATTCCAGTGGGACCAGTTCATGCCGGTATTATTGAACCGGGGCATTTTCGCTTTCAGGCAGTCGGCGAAACGGTATTAAACCTGGAAGAACGTCTGTGTTATGCGCATAAAGGCATAGAAAAAATTGCCGAAGGGCGGACACCGGAAGCGCTGGCCAGACTGGCGGGACGTATTTCAGGCGACACCACCGTTGCCCACACCTGGGCAGCCTGCATGGCAATGGAACACGCAGCAACCATTAATATTCCCAAACGAGCGCTTGCCCTGCGCGCAATTCTGGCGGAACGCGAACGTATCGCCAACCACCTGGGGGATATTGGCGCTATCTGCAATGATGTCGGTTTTGCCTTTGCCTTTATACAGTTCAGCCGTCTGCGTGAATGCTGGCAACGCACCCAGCTCGATATATTCGGCCACCGGCTACTCATGGACAGGATTATTCCCGGCGGCATAGCAACAGATCTGGACACACAGCAGATAAAACAACTACAGGAACAACACGACTGGTTGCAAGACGAAATCACTGAACTAATGGCCGTTCTTGATAGTAATCCTTCGCTGGAGGACCGCCTCCTGGGCAGCGGCATTCTGCAACCAGAAATGGCTCGTAAACTGGGCGTGGTGGGGTATGTCGGCAAGGCCAGTGGCATTGATTACGACCTGCGGCGTGACCATGTTTACCAGCCCTATAACAGACTCAATGTCGAATCCCCCTGCTACCGGCAGGGCGATGTTGCCACGCGCATGAAGGTACGTGCTGACGAAATCAGCCATTCACTGACAATGATGAAACAGTTATTAAATACTTTGCCCAGGGGTGAGCTACTGGCGGCCTGGAAACAGCCAGCCAGCGCTGCCGAAGGTCTTGGTCTGATCGAAGGCTGGCGCGGAGAAATTATCAGTTACGTTCGCTTTGATGACAACGGCACCATTTCACGTTTTTTTCCTCGCGACCCGAGCTGGCTCAACTGGCCGGCACTGGAACAGTTAATACACGGTAATATCGTACCAGACTTTCCAGTGTGCAATAAATCGGTCAATGGTTCTTACTCCGGTCACGATCTATAAAACACAATAATGTTAAACCTTCTCAATAAAATTCGTAAAGTCGGTATTATCACCGAAGCGGTTGAAAAAGACCCAACGCTGCAAACACTGGGAATTGAAGTCAAAAAACAGATTAATCGTCATTATGCCGGTAGTTTCGCCATTCGCGCAGTCGATAGCGGTTCCTGCAATGCCTGTGAACTGGAAATTCATGCGCTGAATAACCCATATTATGATATTGAACGCTTTGGCGTACATTTTGTTGCTTCCCCCCGACATGCCGATGCTCTGCTGGTTACCGGTGGCATCTCCCGCCACATGGCTACCGCATTACTGCGTACCTGGGAGGCTACGCCCTCACCAAAATGGCTAATTGCCATGGGCGACTGTGCCATTGACGGTGGTGAATTCGGCAGCTCTTATGCCCATCTCGGTGGCGTTGATAAACTGTTACCGCCCGATGTTGTCATTCCCGGCTGCCCGCCAACGCCAACCATGATACTGAAAGTCATTCATCAGTTATTACACAGTAACGACGACTAAACGACCCCACCGCAAGCAGACAGATTGACCTTACGCAACGCACTGTTTTTTTCGCGGCAAACCGCAGGGAATCAAGTCTCTGGAGAGTAAAAAACGATACCAATAAAAAA
>CAYXNL010000035.1:0-10894 GCA_964466455.1 uncultured Thiotrichaceae bacterium | reverse complement strand
CGCAGGATGCGGTGAGGGACAAACAGCATCCTTCACTAAATAAATAGATACTAAATAAATAGATACTAAATAAATAGAGTCTTATGCCATAGAACGGATATTACTATTCATCCGGCTCTTGTGACGTGCGGCTTTATTGGCGTGAATAAGCCCTTTTCCCGCAATATGGTCAATAATCGGTACAGCTTCTTTGTAAGCTGTCTCAGCAGCAGATTTATCACCTGCTTCGATACTGTAGTAGACCCTTTTGATGTATGTGCGCATCATTGCACGCTCACCCATATTGCGGCCACGGTGAATATCTGCCTGCCGGGCGCGTTTTTTTGCTGAAGCTGAATTTGCCAATGTTCTAGGCCTATACTGTCTAAAAAAGAGGACGTATTATTCTAGTTTTATCTTCAATTGTCAACAAAAATGGTCAGAAAAGTCGGGGCAGGTCTTTTTATAACCCTACATACTATCTTTTACTAAGGAGAACGGTAATTAGTAACTGCAAACCGCATGAAATAAAACCCGAGAGATTCAAACTGATGCCACCGCAGGTTTATGTCGAAACAGTAACAACAATGGCGCCAGCAGCACAAAACTCAGGGTGATAAACCAATAGGCATCAATAAAGCCGATCATACTGGCCTGACTAGCGAGTTCATGGGCCAGTAATCGTGGCGTCAGGGGGTCGGCCATGGTTAGATGTTTAACCGCCAGCAAATGTTGTAGCGCCGGGTTGTACGGATTAATGTTACCACCAAGATGGTTCCAGTTAACCTGTGCCATACGGGTAAATACAGTTGCTACAATGGATATTCCAACGGCACTGCCAATGGTACGGGCAAGGTTAAAAATAGCAGACCCATGATCCGTTGCCGAAGCAGGTAAGGTCTCATAAACCAGCGCTGATAGTGGTACAAAAATCATCCCCATGCCCAGCCCCTGTAGCACACTGGGCCAGATAAACCAGCCGATTGACGCATCAAGGTTATACCAGGTCATCATCCAGCTACCGCTGGCGGCCAGCACCAGACCAACAAATACCAGTCGGGGCGCACCTACGCGGGTAATTAACCGTGACACCACAAACATACTGAAGGCAGATGCCAGCCCCCGCGGTGCCATCACCAGACCGGCAGTTTCTGCCGGGTAATGGAACAGCCGTTCCAGCATGAGCGGCTGTAGCGCAATCATACCAAACAGCGCCATACCAAATCCCGCCATCATCAATGATGCAAGCACCAGATTACGATCTTTCAGTAAATTCAACTGCAACACACAGTCGCTACGTGACCAGCTACGCAGAACAAAACCAGTTATCCCCAGAACCGCCATTGCGGCCAGAGCAATAATCATACTGGAATGAAACCAGTCTTCCTGATTCCCCCGGTCAAGCAGTATCTGAAAACTACCAATTCCGCCTGCCATCAACAGGGCACCAACCCAGTCGAACCGTACCTTACGACGTGGTTCCGACTTTACTAACTTTGAGATCATTATCAAATTGATAATGCCAACCGGTACATTAATATAAAACACCCAGCGCCAGTCAAGGTGCTGCGTAATGTAACCACCCAGGGTCGGCCCTAAAATCGGCCCGAGCATAATTCCCACACCCCATAAAGCCATCGCTTTACCGCGCTCATCACCGGGAAAATTGTCAACCATAATAGATTGTGACAGCGGGATAACGGCGGCGCCGAAGCCACCCTGCAGTAAGCGGAAGAATACCATCTCAGACAGTGAATCCGCCTGCCCGCAGAGCGCGGATGCAACGACAAATCCAGCAATACTGATCAACATCAGCCAGCGACGACCCAGCCACGCCGCCAGAAACCCGCTCATTGGAATAAAGATTGCCTCCATAACGATATAGGCAGTCAGCACCCAGGTAATTTGATCGGCCGTTGCACCCAGCGACCCCATCATATGCGGCAGCGCTACATTAACGATGGTCATATCAAGAATAACCATTACCGTTGCCAGCATAACGGCAATACTTAACAGCCAGCGCGGTGCCTCAGCAGAAACCGGAGGAGAAAGAGATTCGGTCACTTTATTGTCTGCAACCTGTTAGCTACCCGGTACAGGCTGGTTTTCAGCCAACCTGGCAGAGTCGGATTTAGGCGAACCTGTGGTATTAATGGTTACGGAACAACTGGTACCAACACGCAATGGTGTACTGCTATCGTGAGTAATCACCCGTACCCGCACCGAAAAACGCTGCGTCACCTTAACCCAGTTGCCGGTGGCATTTTCGGGTGGCAACAAAGAGAACGCCACCCCGCTGGCCGGGCTCAGTGATTCAACCACACCGTGGAAAACCTTACCCGGATACATATCAATACCGATTGTGGCAGGCTGACCTGGCCTGATACGCGCCAGCTCGGTTTCCTTATAATTGGCACTCACCCAGAAGGTTTTATTTTCCACTAATGGAAACAGTTGCCGCCCCGCCTGTACCAGGTCACCGGGGCGTAGCCGGATTTTTCCCAGTATGCCTGATGCCGGTGCTTTAATAGTGGTATAAGAGAGATTCAGGTGCGCCTGTGCCAGCACTGCCCTGGCAACACTGATACGCGCACCCGCCGCCTCCTGTTCACTCAGGACACGATTATAATCGGCCTGCCCCACCGCCAGCGCCGCTGTCAGCTCATGCAGTTTATCCTGATCGGAATCTGCCTGCGCCTGCGATACTGACTTACTGGCAAGCAGACGGACATCACGTTTATAGTTACGTTGAATATTATCCAGTTGTGCCTGCTGCTGGTTGATTGTGGCACTGGCGGCCTGCACCGCAGCATCCGCAGCCAGCGCCTGCTGCCGTGTCAGCACCAGTTCGGCCTGCGCCCGTTGCATTGCAATGAGGTAGGGACGATCATCAATTTTTATTAATAACTGTCCCTGCACCACCGCCTGATGATCTTTCACTGCCAGGGTAACAATTCGACCACCAATCTGTGGCTCAATACGTATTACATGAGCGGTAATATACGCATCCGAGGTACCGGGATAGGCGGCTTCATGCTGCACATAAGCATATAATCCTGCTGCCATCACAGCCAGCAAAACCAGCAGCAGCCCCCATTTTGTTCTTGTCATACTGATACTCCCGTATTATTTACGTTACTCATCATCCACCTATAATATCCGGTTGGTCGTGGTAAACTCGACCTTTTCAGCTAAGATACCACTACACCGCTGTATCACTACAGCAGATTACTACCGCGGATTACACCAGCAGATTACACCAGCAGGAGATTAAGAAACTGAGCACCAAATTACTGCGTTCCAGCCTGACTGTCGGCAGTATGACGCTACTTTCACGAATCTTCGGTTTACTACGCGATATTACTCTGGCAACTATTTTCGGTGCCAGTGGTGGTACCGATGCTTTTTTGATTGCATTTAAAATTCCCAATTTTATGCGCCGCCTGTTTGCCGAGGGTGCTTTTTCCCAGGCCTTCGTGCCGGTTTTTTCGCAATACCGGAAAGAGCGTGAGGAAGCAGACTTAAAAGATCTGGTTAACCATGTTGCCGGATCACTCGGTGGTTTCCTGCTGTTACTGACACTTGTCGGAACCCTGTTTGCTCCGGCACTGGTGTATATTTTTGCCCCAGGATTTATTGACAAACCCGATCAGTTTCAATTAACCACTAATTTATTACGTGTCACTTTCCCTTATATCTTTTTTATTGCACTGGTGGCTTTTTCCGGTGGCATACTCAATAGTTTCAACCAGTTTGCAGTGCCGGCTTTTACGCCGATATTGCTCAATCTATGTCTAATTGGCGCCGCCTACTTTCTTGCGCCTCTGTTTAATCAGCCATTGATGGCACTGGCATGGGGCGTTGCCGCCGCCGGTCTGGCTCAACTTCTGTTCCAGTTCCCGTCACTGTTAAGGCTCGGTATGCTACCACTGCCGCGCTTTAACCGTAACCACGAAGGCGTGAAAAAAATTATGCAGCTAATGCTGCCGGCAATTTTTGGTTCTTCTGTTGCTCAGATCAACTTGCTGCTAGACACGCTAATTGCATCCTTTCTGGTTTCCGGCAGTATCACCTGGTTATATTATTCCGACCGCCTGCTGGAATTCCCGCTGGGTGTGCTGGGTATTGCTGTTGCTACGGTTATCTTGCCGGCCTTATCGCAGCAACACGCAAACAATTCCACCGAGGCATTTAACCACACATTGAACTGGGCGGTAAAACTGATCTTGCTGATCGCCATTCCTGCCGGAACCGGACTGTTCGTGCTGGCCACTCCCATTCTTGCCACTTTATTTGAATACGGCAAATTCACTGCCACCGACACCTGGTTTTCCAGCCTCAGCATGATGGCCTACATGCTTGGTCTACCCGCATTTATCTTTACCAAAATACTTGCCCCGGGGTTTTATGCCCGTCAGGACACCCGAACCCCGGTTAAAATTGGTATTATTGCCATGGTAAGCAATATGGTTATGAATATACTCTTTGTGGTACCGATGGTAATGTTTCATTTTAAGGCGCCGCATGTCGGGCTGGCAATGGCAACCAGCCTGTCCGCCTACATTAATGCCGGGCTGTTATATCGCGGTCTATGTAAACGCAAGATTTTTGTGCCTGACCATGGTGGATTATCACATTTTCTCAAGGTAGTTATTGCCAGCATCGGCATGGTGGCACTATTACTATGGCTACTCCCGCCCACCATACAATGGAGCGTATGGGCAATGCATCAACGTGTTCTGCATCTTGGTGGTTTAATTTTTGCCGCCGCTATTTTCTATTTTGTACTATTATGGCTACAGGGTGTTCGACCCTTACAGTTAAGAAAACTTTGACCCGGTTATGAAGCGGCCGCGCAACCGCCGGATTTTGCCAGATTGCACTAACAATACAGCAACAATCTGCTAGGATACACGCCTGACAGCGGCTTACCCCCTTATCGCACTCTTTCACTGAATATTGTATGCAAATTATTCGCGGGCTTCACAATATAAAACCCGAACACCGGGGCAGCGTGATTACTATTGGCAATTTTGATGGCCTGCACCCCGGTCATCAGGCTATGTTGCGCTTAACCAACGCTACCGCCAGGGAACTACAGACACATAGCTGTTTAATGAGCTTTCAGCCGCTGCCGCATGAGTTTTTTGCTGCACGGTCCGGCACCGCCGATCTTCACCCGCGTCTGCTTAACCCACAGGAAAAAATACGTACGTTGCTATCGTTTCCACCGCAGATCAGGCCGGATGCATTATTAATTATGCCATTCAATCAGGCTCTGGCCGCCATGAGTGCCGATCAGTTTATTCAACATATTCTGCTGGATCAGCTTGATATACGAGGCTTGATCATCGGCGATGATTTTCATTTTGGCTGCGACCGCGCGGGCAATAGTGAACTGTTGCACCAGCGAGGCCAGCAGTTTGGCTTTAAGGTCAGGGCGATGGATTCACATTGTGTGGACAGTACGCGAGTTAGCAGTACCCTGATCCGTGATGCGCTGCAAAATGGCGAACTGGAACGTGCAGCAAAAATGCTAGAGCGACCATACAGCATTTGCGGCCATGTGTCCCATGGCAAAAAACGCGGTCGAACCATTGGCTTCCCGACTGCAAATATTCACTTACGCCGTCCCGAAACCCCGCTTCAGGGTGTCTATTCTGTTACCATGCACACAGAGAAATACGGCGACATCCCCGGTATTGCCAATGTGGGTCAACGCCCGACGGTAAACGGCGCACGGGTACAACTTGAAGTTCATCTATTTCATTTTAATCAGGATCTCTACGGGCAATATGTTTGCGTGTTATTTATGCATAAAATACGCGATGAGAAAAAATTTGACTCGTTTGATGCATTAAAACAGCAGATACAGATTGATTGCCAGCACGCCATCAAATTATTAAATATCGAACAGGAATAATTTCGACCAGATTATTCTGATAACGACGGAACACACTTTTACTATTTATTTTTACTGACTAACTATGACCGACTATAAATCCACCTTAAATTTGCCCGCAACCGATTTCCCCATGCGTGGCAATCTGGCCAACCGTGAACCGGAAATGCTGAAGCAATGGCAGACATCCGATCTGTATCAGAAAATCCGCCAGCACTGCGATGGTCGCCCAACCTTTGTCCTGCATGATGGCCCTCCCTATGCAAACGGTGCCATTCATATTGGTCATGCCGTCAATAAAATTCTCAAGGATATTATTGTCAAAAGTCATACGATTGATGGCTTTGATGCCCGTTATGTTCCCGGCTGGGACTGCCACGGTCTACCCATTGAGTTAATGGTAGAGAAAAAAATTGGCAAAGCTGGACAGAAAGTGGATGCAAAAACCTTTCGCCAGCATTGTCGCGACTATGCGGCCAGACAGGTCGATGGACAACGCAAAGACTTTATTCGCCTTGGTATTCAGGGTGACTGGGATAAACCCTACCTCACCATGGACTATTCAGTTGAAGCCAATATTGTCCGCACGTTAGGAAGGGTTATCGACAGGGGACACCTGCACCGGGGCAGCAAACCGGTACACTGGTGTCTGGACTGCGGCTCGGCACTGGCAGAAGCCGAAGTGGAATATCAGGACCGGGAATCCCCCGCGATTGATGTCCTTTTCCGCGCCGTGGATAATACCGAATTTGAACACGCCTTTACCAGCAATGCCGGTGACGGCCCTGTCTGTGCCATTATCTGGACTACCACCCCGTGGACTCTGCCTGCCAATCAGGCGGTTGCCCTGCATCCCGATTTTAACTACGATCTGCTACAGGTACAGACCGAAGGAGGCCCGCTGCGGCTGATACTGGAACACTCACTGGCGGAAAGCGCCCTGCAACGCTACCAGCTTGAGCAGAGTGAGATCCTCGCCACCGTACCGGGACGGGCACTGGAAAACCTGAAATTACAGCACCCGTTTTACGACCGCCACGTGCCTATTATTCTGGGGGACCACGTTACCACCGAAGCGGGCACAGGAGCGGTGCATACCGCGCCGGGTCATGGTCAGGATGATTATATTGTCGGCATCCGATACAACCTGCCAGTATATAACCCAGTGGGTGGCAACGGTGTGTTTCTGGCTGACACCGAATTGTTCGCTGGCCTGCATGTCAACAAAGCCAATCCGGACGTTATTGAAGTACTGAAAAACAATCATGCCCTGCTCAGCCATCGCACAATTAAACATAGTTACCCGTGCTGCTGGCGACACAAAACGCCCATTATTTTCCGCGCCACCCCGCAATGGTTTATCAGCATGGATCAGGCAGACTTGCGTGGGCTGGCAAATAAAGCCATTGCCAGTACCACCTGGCTGCCGGACTGGGGTCGAGCCCGCATTGAGGGGATGGTCAACAACCGCCCCGACTGGTGTATTTCACGCCAGCGCACCTGGGGAGTACCGATAACTCTGTTTACGCATAAAGACACCGGCGAATTACACCCTGATACCCAGGATATTATTGAACGGGTCGCAAAACTGATCGAAGAAGAAGGAATCGAAGCCTGGTTTTCACGTGATGCCAGTGACTTTATCGGTGAAGAAGCTAACGCTTACGATAAAGTCACCGATACGCTGGATGTCTGGTTCGACTCGGGTGTCACCCATGCCTGCGTACTGGGCCATCGCAGCAAGTTACCCTTCCCGGCCGATTTATATCTGGAAGGCTCGGATCAGCACCGTGGCTGGTTTCAGTCATCGCTGCTAACCTCTGTGGCCATCAACGGTGTCGCCCCATACAGAACAGTACTCACCCATGGCTTTACCGTGGATGCCAACGGTAAAAAAATGTCCAAGTCACTGGGTAATGTGGTGGCACCACAAAAGATTGTCGGCACTCTGGGTGCCGATATTCTCCGCCTCTGGGTTGCCAGCAGCGATTACAGCAATGAAATGACGGTTTCAGATGAAATTCTCAAACGCAGTGCCGATGCCTACCGGCGCATTCGTAATACCGCCCGTTTCCTGCTTGCTAACCTGAACGGCTTTGACCCAAAAACAGATAGCATCGCAACGGCGGATATGCTTTCTCTCGACCGCTGGGCGGTTGCCCGCACACAGGCACTACAGCAGGAGATTATTGCTGCCTACAGAGAATTTAACTTCCATTTCATCTATCACCAGCTACAGCATTTCTGTACCGTAGACATGGGTGGTTTTTATCTCGATATTATCAAAGACCGTCAGTACACGACGCAGGAAAACAGCCTTGCCCGGCGTTCTGCCCAAACCGCTCTGTTTCATATTGTGGAAGCACTATGCCGCTGGATTGCGCCAGTTCTTACCTTTACTGCCGATGAACTATGGCGGGCCATTCCCGGTAAACGTTCGGCCTCGGTACTACTGGAAAACTGGTACAGCGACTTAGCTGAACTCGATAGCAATGACCCCATGAACATGGCTTTCTGGCAAACCCTGCAGGAGATACGCGCCGCAGTGAGTAAAGAACTGGAGCTTCTGCGTACCAATAAAACCATCGGCTCTTCGTTGGATGCAGAAGTCACCTTATATTGTGATGACGCAACACAAACAATGCTTGACCGGTTAGGCGATGAACTGCGTTTTGTATTAATCACCTCGGCAGCAAGCGTAAAACCACTGTCCGAAGCCGATGAAAATAGTACTGAAACCAGTATTACCGGTGTTAGCCAGCTGAAAATTTCCGCACAGGCTTCTATGCAACAAAAATGCGTACGTTGCTGGCATCATCGTGCCGAGGTAGGCAGCCATAGCGAACATCCCGAATTATGCAGTCGCTGTGTAGAAAATGTTGCCGGTAGCGGTGAACAGCGTCAGTTCGCCTGACTCTTCACAATAAAACATCCGGTTACGAATAATGAAATGGTTATGGCTGTCGGTACTGACAATAATACTGGATCAGGTTACAAAAAAATGGGCACGGGGCGAACTCCTGTTATATAAACCGCTGCCTGTCTTTCCCGGTTTTAATCTAACGCTCATCTACAACAAAGGCGCTGCATTCAGCTTTTTAAGCCAGGCAGATGGCTGGCAGCGCTGGTTTTTTATCTCCCTTTCCAGCATTATCAGTATCGTTCTGCTTTTCTGGCTAAAATCAGTTAGCCAACAGAACAATGTTGTATTAAAAGCCGCTATTGCACTAATCCTGGGTGGGGCGGTTGGCAACCTGATTGACCGTGCGCTGGTCGGTCAGGTTACCGATTTTATTCAGGTTTATTATGCCTCTCATTACTTTCCTGCGTTTAATATCGCAGATTCTGCTATAACCTCAGGGGCTGGTTTACTCATTTTAGACATGCTTCTGGAACAGCGGAAAAAATAATACTCATCACTGATAATAGATTATGACCGATACAATCAATATGCACAGCCTGGTGTTACTACACTACAGCATCAGCCTGTCCGAAGGTAGTTTAATTGAAACCAGCTTCGACAATGACCCGATTGAGATAACAATGGGGCACGGTGATTTAACCGAAGGCATGGAACTGGCTATTTATGGCTTAAAAGAAGGGGACAAACAGACCCTCACTCTCACCCCCGAACAGTGCTATGGATTCAGGGATGAAGACAATATCAGTGAAATGCCAGTGACTGATTTTCCCGACGATCTGCCACCAGAACCCGGCCTTACTTTTTCTTTTGAAACCCATGAAGGGACCGAAATACCCGGCACTGTACTCAATGTGAAAAAAGATAACGTAGAGGTGGATTTTAATCACCCTCTTGCCGGTCAGGAACTGGTGTTTAGTGTAGAGATTCTGGGTATAAACAATGCCCATGCAGAAGTTTCTCCCGCGCCATGAATATTTATCTCGCCAACCCTCGTGGTTTTTGTGCTGGCGTTGACCGTGCTATCGAAATTGTTGAACGTGCACTGGCGCTTTTTTCCGCCCCCATTTATGTTCGTCATGAAGTCGTACACAACCGTTATGTGGTCAATAATCTGAGAGAGAAAGGGGCCATTTTTGTTGAGAAGTTAAGTGAAATTCCCGATAACACAACCGTTATTTTCAGCGCCCACGGTGTACCGCAGGCAGTTCGTATGGAAGCGGAAAAAAGAGCATTACGCATCTTTGACGCTACCTGCCCTCTGGTCACAAAAGTACACCTGGAAGTTTCCCGACATCAGCAACAATGCAGGGACGTTATCTTAATCGGCCATGCCGGTCACCCTGAAGTGGAAGGCACACTGGGGCAGTACAAGAAAAACCCGGACAGTAGTATTTACCTGATTGAAACAGTAAATGATATTGACTTACTTCAGGTTAAAAACCCCCATGCACTGGCCTATGTAACCCAGACAACATTATCAGTTGACGACACAAAAGATATTATTCAGACATTAAAGAATAAATTTCCTGGCATCACCGGGCCACGCAAGGACGATATCTGTTATGCAACCCAGAATCGGCAGGATGCCGTCAGAGAACTGGCCGACAAAGTCGATGTATTTATTGTTATCGGTTCTGCCAACAGTTCTAATTCCAACCGCTTACGTGAATTAGCGGAAAAACATAACGTAAAGGCTTTTTTAATTGATGGCATCGACGATATTCAGCAATCGTGGTTTACAAACGCAAAAGCCATCGGCGTTACCGCTGGCGCATCTGCACCGGAAATACTGGTTCAAACAGTGATCGCCGGCCTGGAAAAACTATTCGATACCACCATTATCACCAATAGAAGAACAACCGAAAATGTGCATTTTCAGTTGCCAAAGGCTTTACGTCAGTCTCCTAAGATTACAAAAGGATAGCAACCCCTCAGTATTCTGATTCCTCGCTCCCGCGTGGGAACCCATACCTCGCTTGCCGGTTTGGTCACACAGTCCGCCTGTCCACTGTGTATTGTTTATGCCATCAAGGACGGGGTCTGCCTCTGGCTTGCGTCTGCATTCCCACGCAGAGCATGGGAACGAGGAA
>CAYXNL010000034.1:11454-24505 GCA_964466455.1 uncultured Thiotrichaceae bacterium | reverse complement strand
GCAGATGCCTGTGCCCCGAATTCAAAATTACCCGAGGTGAAGTTATCATAAGCACGTTTGTCCTGGAAGAAGATAACCTGGCTGTAGGCCTGCCCACCCATTTGAAACCCCAGACTGATCTGGGTAGTAGTGGTGTCACCAACATAAACATTGTGTTTATAGACCCGGCCTTCGCCGTAGGCGGCGCCAATACCGAACCCGCCTTTGCCGATAGTTGGAAACAGTGCATAGCCGTAACTATGCTTGAAGAAAGAACGGCTTTCACCGGCATGTTTAAAAATTTTGATGGTATCACTGTATTCATTGGCCTGTGCCGAAGCAAAAGGTAGCAGGAGGAACAGCAGCAGGAGCAGGAGTGGGGTTCTTTTTTTCATCATATATTTCTCGTCTGTTTTATTGACTATTGTATCGTCTATTGTATCGTCTATGGTTGTAATGGGTGTGGTTATACGGATGGTTGGTGATACTGTTTATATCTTGAAGTTTAAACCAACCAGTAATTTAAAATCATTTTTATACGGAAGGGTGCCGTCAGATTTCGTCGTTGGGTACTGAATTCTATCCCAGACAAATGTGACATCAAAATTCAGTCGTTTGGTTAGCTCGGTTTCAATGGTGCCCAGTGCATGATGAGTATATCCGCCGGATGCTTTACTGGAAAGATTGAAGCTGTAACTGCCGATTAAATCAACCTTGCTATTAAGTTCAGTAGAGTAATCCGAACCGGCGGCAACAAAAACGGTATTTTCAAGTTTTTTGCTGCCAACTTCAACGGTGCTAAAGCGGGTTTGTTTTATACCGGCACCACCACGGATGTCCCACTCTGTTTTATCAGTATCAATAAGATTGTAACCAATACCGCTACCAGCAAGAATACGGGTATCAATATTCTGGAATGGATCGCGAAAATATTCAGCAAAAATCGCGTTCCAGAACAGGCGCTGGTTCAGGAAAATATCATAATTTATATTAGCACGGTGGTTATTTGCTGTTTCAATTGATTCGGTGGAAGAAAAGTTGCCCAGATATTTAACCGTTATACGCGATAAGGTAGTACGTCTGACAGCGTTTATCTGGGCGGCAAAATCATTCTGGTTGGTATTGCCGCGTTTTATATTAAGGCTCAGGGTGGCTTTTGATTTCCAGTGGCTGATCTCGGTTTTATCGCCGCTGGCGATAGAGATCAGATTTTTACGCAGGTAGTGTTCGTTTTCGTAATCATTAAATACGTGAATATCCTTACCGTCCATTTCAATCCGCCCGGTGGTGTGTATGCCCAGTGGGCTGTTTTTATCCTCAAAGCGCAGGTTGTAGGCATGGGCGGTTTTCAGATAGGTGATATCCCCCAGTTTTATTTCCTGTTCATCGAGTTTATCGCTGTCAAATTCCAGTACTTTTCTATGCAGACTGATAACGCTTCCACGTAACCATTCGCCGGAAACCAGTTGTACCCAGTCGGCATGAACCTCGTCCGGTTTACTGTCAATCCAGCTCTTTTTATGTTCCTCCGCTGTATGGACTATATTTTGTTCGACAGGTGGTTCATAACGGGGGGCGGGTTTTTTCAGTTCAGGGGTTCCAGGTATTTCAGGTGGTGCGGGTACTCCCGCTGCCTGGGCAGATTGACCGCCGCCGGTAATAACAAAAAAGATTAGAATAAGTAGAAGCAATCGGCTTACTGGCAGACCCTCCCTGTGATTAGAGTAACAGGCATGTGACAGAGTGGTGTGTTGCGTGCAGGAATCAGTCGGCATGAAATAATCTTGCCATTTTATCCGCTGTTTTCTGGATATCAGTCTGCGCAAACAGGCTGCTGATTACAGCGATCATATCCGCACCGGCACTAATCGGTTTACTGGCATTGTCTGCGGTAATGCCGCCGATAGCGCACACAGGAATATTGAGGTGTTTACTGGCCTTTTCGATCAGGCCTAATTCTGCCGTGACAGCATCCGGTTTTGTCGGGGAGGGAAAGAGGGTGCCAAATGCCACATAATCAGCGCCGGACTGTTTCGCCTGTTTTGCCAGTGAAAACTGATTATAGCAGGAGGCGCCGATAATAGCGTGATGGCCGAGTCGTGTTCTGGCGTAGCTGATAGCGTTATCCTCTTCACCCAGATGGACACCATCGGCCTGAACCGCCCGGCATAATTCGATATCGTCATTAATAATCAGTAAGGCCTGATATTGCTGGCATAAATGGCGTAGCAATGTTGCCTGTTCTAACCGCTTTGTGGCATCGGCGCTTTTATCGCGATACTGAATGATTCGCACCCCACCCTCCAGTGCCTGCCGTATTTTCTGTGGGAACAGATTTTCGGGTAATAACCGCTCATCCGTGATTGCATACACGCCTTTACACGGCGGTTTGCTGGCTGTCGTCACGTGCTTATTTATCCCGGAAAAAGTGATTGGGGTGATATTGTCCCATACCGATACGGTTGGCATGAAGCAGAGTTTTATAGGTATAGTCCAGGCTCTGTCTAACGGCACCGAGAACATCCTGACCCAGTGCTATCTGAGCGGCAATACTGGCAGCGAGCGTGCAGCCGGAGCCGTGATATTTATGCGGCAGACGTTCGTTATGGAAAGCTTCAATTTCGCGGTGGTTACAATAAAGGGTATGTACAATATCGGTGGTTTTTGCATGGGTGCCGGTAAGCAGGATATATTCCACCTCTGTTTCCAGTAGTCCCATTGCCGCCGCAGCGGGGGTATCAGAGCCAGGAGAAAAGGCGTGAACTTCAAAAATATTAGGCGTGAGTACTTTGGTTAAAGGCAGTAACAGGGTTCGCACCGTATCCACCAGGTCTTCCGTACTGAGCAAGCCACCTTTTTCGGTACTCAGCACCGGATCATAAATAACCGGAATATCAGGGTAATCAATCAGGATAGAACGAATCGCCATGGCTATTTCTGCACTACCAACAACGCCGATTTTTATCACCTTGACCGGCATGTCTTCGAGGATTGCGCGGGTCTGTTCTATCAGCAGGTCTGGTGGCATAGGCGAAAAAGAACTGACATTGACGGTGTCCTGAACCGTTGCGGTGGTGATAATCGGAGCGGTAATGCAGCCGTGGCTGCTTAGCGTTTCAATATCGGCAGCAATACCGGCACCACCTGTGGGATCGAGGCCGGAGAAACATAATACAACGGGAGGAGGACTGGTTTTCATGACGGATAACTCGTATTTATGGGAGACTCGGATATCAACAACAATTGTGTATATTATACTAATCCTCTCTGTGTAGAATAGCCGTATTCCTGTTACATGGCAAAAGAGGCATAATGATGGATTACAAAATTTTAACTTGTATTGTATGTGGTTATATTTATAACGAAGAACTGGGTGATGAGGAGCATGGTCTGGCCCCGGGTACCCGCTGGGAAGATGTCCCGGAAGACTGGGAATGTCCGGAATGCAACGCGGGTAAGGGTGATTTTGAAATGGTGGAAAGTTGAGTAAACAGCAGGATCCTTTACTTACTAAGGGGAACGGTAATTAGTTTCCCTGAATCGCTTATTCACCCATCACGGTGACGGCGATATTCCTTTTATGATAGTTTGTTCGGTGTTCCCATAAATAAATTCCCTGCCAGGTACCGAGGTCGCATCGGCCTTTGCTAACCGGAATAGACAGGCTGGTTTGTGTCAGTGTGGTACGCACGTGTGCAGGCATATCGTCGGGACCTTCATCCTGATGCCTGAACAACGGGCTGCCATCGGGCACCAGTTTCGCCATAAATCGGTTGAGGTCTTCACGCACGGTTACATCGGCATTTTCACACATAATTAACGAAGCGCTGGTGTGTTGAATAAACAGGTGGCAGATACCGGACTTAATCCCCGATTTTTTAACACAGTCTTCAATTTTATCGCTAATGTTATAGGTTCCCCTGCCGCGGGTGGAGAAACGAAGTTTTTGCTGGTGTATCATGTTCTTAAACGGTCTCCTAATATAGTGACTGTGGTATAAAGCCACCTGACAAAGCGCTAACAAGAGTCTATGAGTATATACGCCATTGTCATTTTTTGTAAAAAAAGGCCGGTTAGGCCGGTATTTTTTTATGGCTGCATGATTGCTACGATATCAGGACTTTTTTAGGCACTGTGTAAGATGATTGCTCAGATGGGTGAGTGTCTCAAACCATAATGCCGGGCCGGGTTTTAGCATAGTGCCAAGCGCATCCAGTTCTATCACCTGTATGCCATGGGTGCCCTGTACCAGGGTCTGAATAATGGGTGGCTTGACCGGTGCTTCATAGAAAAGGCAATGAACATGACGGCTTTTAAGTAGATTTTTTATATAACGAATCTGTTTAATCCCGGGTGGGGCGGTTTCATTTAAACTTACCGAAGCCAGACGATTAAGCTGGTATTCTTTTGAAAAATACTGATAGGCATCATGATAGGTAATAAAGGGTGTATCAGTATGTTGCAGCTTGCTGGCAAGCATCTGTTGTAGAGTGGCAATGTGCTGGAGGGTTTTATTACGGTTGTGTCTGTAAATAGCCGCATGGGCAGGATCGGCTGCTATTAGTTTTCTGCTGACAGCTTTAACAATCTGTGCCGCGTTGTAGGTAGATAGCCAGAAATGTGGATCTATCGAAACAGACTGCCCGGTTTCGTTTTTATTACGTTCATTTTTGTCTGTCGAGAGTTCATTTTGCCTGCGGGCGGGCAGAAGATGAATGCCTTTTGCCTGCATTAAAGCAATAAAGTCTGCTTTTTTTTCATATCTTTTTTCTATAGTGGGTAAAAAAGTTTCCATTGCAGGACCTGCCCAGAAAACAATATTAGCCCTGGCCAGTTTTTCATAGTCGGATGGGCGCAGATTAACATGGTGAGGGGACTGTGTTGAGTCGAGAAGAAGTACCGGCTTACCTGCTCCCTGCATAACTGCGGCAACCAGAGAGTGCAAAGGTCTGATCGTCACCAGTACATTGAGAGAGGAGGCGCCAGCTGAGGTGAAAGAAAAGAAAAATAGCAGGCAGGAAACGGCGGTAATAGCATGGTTTTTTAGCATGGCAGGCGAGTGTTCGGGTCAGGATATTTCAGGTTGGACACGTATGTTACAATATAGCATTATTAACCCATCGTTGCATTGAATGTCCGTTACACTGCTTAATGCGGAGCATATAAACTTCTCGAAAAAAGGCAAGACGATTCTGCGTGATGTATCACTGCAAATCCATCAGCAGGAAATTATTACGCTTATTGGTCCGAACGGTGCCGGCAAGACCAGCCTGATACAGATATTACTGGGTTTGCGTAAAGCGAATAGCGGGGACGTTTTTCGCTACCAGAACTTACGCACGGGTTATGTTCCGCAAAAAATACATATTCCTCAGGTCATGCCCTTGCGTGTGCGTGATTTTCTGGCGCTGTCTGCAAAAGTATTCTATCGAACCGATAAATCCATCACCCGGCATGTGCAGGTCATTTTAAACGAGCTGGGTATTGCGCCCCTGTACGATAGCGCCATGCAGGGGCTTTCCGGTGGGGAAATGCAACGCGTATTGCTGGCGCGGGCATTACTGAAAAAACCACAACTTCTGGTGCTGGATGAGCCAGCTGCCGGGATGGATGTGATTGGTCAGCAAACACTGTATAACACGGTTAAAACAATTCGTGACAGCCATAAATGTGGCATTTTAATGGTTTCCCATGACCTGCATCTGGTGATGGCATCAACCGACAGAGTGGTTTGCCTGAATACGCATGTATGCTGTACCGGGCATCCTGATGATGTCAGTGAACATCCTGAATATTTAAAACTGTTTGGCTCGGCACTTAATGGACTGGCTCTGTATTCACACCACCACGATCATGAACATGACGTTAATGGCAAGGTGATTAAATCTGCATCCTGTCTGAACTGTGAGTACCATTCTGCTGCGCCTGCACATACCGGAGTAAAGGTAGCGCCAAAGGCCGATAAAGATGGATAATTTTATTATCACAGCGTTACTTGCCGGCATTGCACTGGCACTGGTGGCCGCCCCTTTAGGTTGTATCGTGGTATGGCGGAGGATGGCCTATTTTGGCGACACGCTTGCCCATGCAGCGCTACTTGGTGTGGCGCTTTCTATTGCGATGCAAACACTGCCCTTATTCGGTGTTGCCGTTATTGGTATAACGATTGCCATCCTGTTGTACTGGCTGGAAAAGCAGAGTGATTTATCCACCGATACGCTGTTGGGCATCCTTTCTCACAGTGCGCTGGCAGCGGGTCTGGTTGTGGTGTCGGTGCTGCAGGTAAACGGGCATGTTATTAATTTAATGGCCTATCTGTTTGGCGATATTCTGGCGATTGATCAGTCTGAGCTGATCTGGATGTATGCCGGTGTGGTTATTATTCTGCTTGTATTTTCACGCATGTGGTCGGCGTTGTTATCGCTTTCGGTTAACGAGGATCTGGCCCGCATTGACGGGATTCATGTTGATCGTTACAAATTTGTTTTTATGCTGTTGCTGGCGATGGTTATTGCTGTGGCGATCAATGTCGTGGGAATTTTGCTGATTACCGCACTACTCATCATCCCTGCTGCCAGCGCCCGGCTGTTTTCACACTCCCCGTTACAGATGCTGTGGATTTCTATTATATTTGCTATTGCAGCGGTAATGGCCGGTTTAACCGGTTCGTTACAGTGGGATATCCCAACAGGGCCAGCGATTGTTGTGGCGGCATCAGGGCTATTTTTTCTATCTAGAGTGGTGATGATAAAAAGATGAGTCTGGCTACCAGCGGGATTTCTCAGGCTTGCATATTTTTTATGGCGTTGACCACTTCCTCAAAGGCATGCAAGGCCAGTTCATCGCGGGTCTGATCAATCGCCTGGATGGGGGCGAGAAAATGTACGCTAACATCAATCGACGGGCTGCGCATAATTCGGTCGGTAGATTCCCCTATCGTAGTGTCGCCGGTAAATAAGGTTGCCGGGTTGAGTTGTTTTTTCCGAGTTAGTGGGTTGCTGACAGGGTAGAAAATCGCGACTGGTTGTACCATTGCCTGGGTATCAATGGCGCTTTGCAGGGTACGGCTGTGAAATTTTCTGATATTCCCGTCCGTGGTGGTGCCCTCAGCAAAAATCAGGCTGTTTTGATTGCGTTTCAGTATCCTGGCGATTTCTGCGGTGGCATCGCAAGCAGAATGTTTGTTCCCACGTTTGATATATAATGTGCCTGCACGAGTTGCCAGCCAGCCAATAACCGGCATGGTTTTTACCTCATATTTGGATAGGAAATGCACCGGAATCAGGCTACCGATAACTGGAATATCCAGCCAGGAAATATGGTTGGCAACAAATAATGTGCGACCAGTTAACGGTTTTCCGTATATTTTAATGTTTACTCCGAGCAGAGCGGTCAGTAAATGTAACCAGCCCCGGACGACACGGCTGGCCAGGCTTGCTGGGGGCATACTTTTATGCAGAAAAAACAGGGTAAGCAATACACCGATAAAGAGCCAGATAATCAGTAGTATCCAGCGGATAAATTTTCTTAATCCCGACACGTTAGTTATTTTCTAAAAGTCGAACCGCATAGACAGGTCAATCGCCCGGATATCTTTGGTGAGTGCGCCGGTAGAAATATAATCGACACCAGTGGCAGCAATATGGTGTATATTTTCCAGGGTAATATTACCAGATGCCTCGGTAATTACCTTCCCGTTACAGCGTGCAACGGCCTGCTTAAGCGTGTCGGAATCAAAGTTATCCAGCAGAACACGATCAACCCCAGCGGCAATGGCAGTTTCCAGTTCATCAATATTTTCCACTTCGATTTCCACAGGCAGTTCCGGATTATAAAAATGTGCCTGTTCGACTGCCGTTTGTATACTGCCACAGGCATTAATATGATTTTCTTTAATTAAGAAGGCGTCATACAGACCCAGACGGTGGTTTTCACAGCCACCACACGATACCGCATATTTCTGTGCCAGTCTCAGGCCCGGAATTGTTTTACGGGTATCCAGTACTGTGGTATTAGTATCGCTTACCTGTCTGGCATAGTCTGCCGCACAGCTTGCCGTGGCCGATAAGGTCTGGATGAAGTTAATAGCCGTGCGTTCGCCGCTGACAATATGGCGTGATGAGCCGCTGAGAGTGCAGATTATCTGACCGGCCTCAATGAGGTCTCCATCTTCAATACACCAGTCGATCAAAACCTCATCATCGAGCTGACGGTAGGTTTCCTCAAACCAGTCCATCCCGCAAAATACGCAGGGTTCACGGGTGATGACCGTGGCCAGCGAAATATTTTCGGCAGGAATCAGTGCGGCGGTAATGTCACCGTCACCAATGTCTTCCTGAAGAGCAGTATGGACATTTTCCTCAATAACACTTTGAGGAATATTCAAAATGGTCATGTAGTTTTGTTGAATCCGAATTAATCTAATGTTTTACAGAGGGTTTTTGAATTACGCTGGAAATTATATAGTGATTTTTTTTTCATGGGTATGGTGTTCAGGTTGCATTCCGTAAAACCGCGTTCAATAAACCAGTGCATGGTCTGTGTGGTCAGGGTAAATAGTTTTGTCATGTGTTTTTTTCTTGCCTGCCATTCAATATGCTGTAGCAGATCTTCCCCTCTGCCGTTATCCTGATAATCTTTATGTACCGCCAGGCAGGCCAGTTCAGCAACCTGCTCTTTTTCAAAGGGAAACAGGGCGGCACAGGCGATAACCATACCGTCACGTTCAATCACGGTAAAGTTATGAATATCCAGTTCCAGTTGTTCGCGGGAGCGTTTGACCAGCACCCCTTTTTCTTCCAGTGGGGCAATCAGTGCCATTACCCCGCCAATATCTTCAATGCCTGCGGTACGCAGACCTTCATAATTGTCAGCCGTCACCAACGTGCCGATACCATCGCGGGTATACAGCTCCAGCAGCAGCGCACCATTAATCTCGCGGCTGATTAAATGCACCCGACGCACCCCACCACGGCAGGCTCTGGCGGCATTATTCAGATGTGACTGGGTATCCAGATTATTCTGTTTCGGGCGTGAATTGCTGTTGCCGTGCAGTGTCAGCCAGTGTTCAGCCTGAGGCAGGTTGAGCTGTTGCAAAAGCTGATTACTGGCATCATTAACGCCATTATTTTCCATAATAAAAATCAGTTTATCAGCATGGGTTGCAATCGCTGTTTCGGTGGCGACATCCTCAGCACGCAGGTTAAATACCTCGCCGCTGGGGGAATAACCGATGGGTGAGAGCAAGACCACATTATTATTTTCCAGTTGCTGGCTAATTGATTTTGCATCAATATTACGCACGTTGCCGGTCTGGCAGAAATCGACACCATGATGGATACCATAGGGCTGGGCAGTGACGAAATTACCGGAGACAACACGCACGAAAGCACCAGCCATGGGTGTGTTTGGCAGACCCATAGAAAGCTGGGCGATAACGCTCATGCGAACCTGACCGATAGCCTGTTCAACCGCTGGCATATCGTCATGGCGGGTGATGCGCAGATTTTCTGCAAATTTGGAGTGAATTCCCAGTGTTTCAAGCTGGTGTTTAATCTGCGGACGGGCACCATGAACCAGAATAATACGTACTCCGAGGCTGCCTAGCAGGGCAATATCGTGGATGAGGTGGGCAAAACCGTCCGCTTCAACCGCCTCGCCACCAAACAGGATAACCAGTGTACGACTGCGGTGTGCGTGTATATAAGGAGCGGATTGCCGGAACCAGTCCACATGCGAATTATTATTGTTATTGCCCTTTTCCGGCTGCTGTGTTTTGTTCGTCATTGTATTATTCCGCAATTTCCCCGTCAGTTCATGCGATCAGCACTACATTCGTGCGAAGTTACCCTGTAATATACGCGATTCATAGAGGCATTCAACCTGAAAAAATCAGTTGGAGATAAAATTGTGCAGACTTTTTGTGGTCCAGATGATTTTTTTCAGGTTGAATGTTAACGGAAACATTGGATAAGCCAAATGTTTCCTCGTATTATAAATTTTACTAATTTGAATCGGGTAGACGATCAGGCAGGTTCCACATGGCAGATGATAAATTTCGTAAGTTTTCTTCAATTATTGTAGATGGTGTTGAGCAGGCACCCAGTCGTGCCATGTTGCACGCAGTCGGTTTTGAAAATGCCGATTTTAAAAAGCCACAGGTGGGGATTGCCTCGACCTGGAGCATGGTAACACCCTGTAATATGCATATTAACAAACTGGCGGATGATGCGGCAAAAGGGGCAAATGAAGCTGGCGGTAAGAGCGTTATCTTCAACACCATTACCGTTTCAGATGGTATTTCAATGGGTACCCCGGGAATGCGTTATTCACTGGTGTCACGTGAAGTAATTGCCGATTCGGTAGAAACCGTTGCTGGTGCTGAAGGTTTTGATGGTCTGGTTGCCATTGGTGGCTGCGATAAAAACATGCCGGGCTGTATTATGGCGCTGGCGCGATTAAACCGACCATCGATCTTTGTTTATGGAGGCACCATTAAGCCTGGTGCCGAGCGGCGTGACATTGTATCGGTATTTGAAGCCGTGGGTGGCGTGGCCAGTGGCAAGGTATCCCTAGAAGAATTGCGGATAGTGGAAGAAACCGCCATACCGGGGCCGGGTTCCTGTGGCGGTATGTACACAGCCAATACCATGGCCTCGGCAATTGAGGCACTGGGCATGAGCCTGCCCAATAGTTCTGCGCAGGAAGCTGTATCCGATGCAAAGAGAAATGACTGTTTTCGCGCTGGCGAAGCAGTGATGAATCTGATTAAAAAAGATATTAAGCCTGCCGATATTATGACGCGTGAGGCATTTGAAAATGCCATTACCGTTGTTATTGCGCTAGGTGGTTCCACTAACGCTGTACTGCATTTGCTGGCGATGGCGCACACCGCAAAGGTGAAACTTGAACTGGATGATTTTAGCCGTATCGGGGCGAAAGTGCCGATGCTGGCAGACCTCAAGCCCAGCGGTAAATATTTAATGTCTGAATTAATCGCTATTGGCGGTATTCGACCATTGATGAAATTATTATTGCAGGCCGGTTTATTGCACGGTGACTGTATGACCGTAACCGGTAAAACGCTGGCGGAAAATCTGGCGGAAGTGAAATCCTACCCGGACGAACAGGACATTATTCGCGCTATGGATAACCCGATTAAAAAGGACAGTCATCTGGTAATTTTATATGGCAATATTGCCCCTACCGGTGCGGTGGCGAAAATTACTGGCAAAGAAGGCCTGCGTTTTACCGGCAACGCCCGCGTATTTGATTCGGAAGAAGCAGCATTGCAGGCAATATTGAATGATGTAGTAGTAAAAAATGATGTAGTGGTGATCCGTCATGAAGGCCCGGTCGGCGGCCCCGGTATGCGTGAAATGCTAAGCCCGACCAGTGCGATTACAGGCAAAGGACTGGGTAAGGAGGTAGCGTTAATTACCGATGCGCGTTTCTCCGGTGGTAGCCATGGATTTGTGGTTGGTCATGTCACACCAGAGGCGGCGGTAGGCGGCCCGATTGCCATCATTGAAAATGGTGACAGCATTACCATTGATGCGGAAAATCGAACCATTAACCTGAATATTCCCCAGCAGGAAATCGATGCCCGCCTGAGTAAATGGATGCCACCGCTGCCCAAAGAAACCCGCGGGGCACTGGCTAAATATGCAAAACTGGTGAGTTCGGCATCGCAGGGAGCGGTGACGGATAAGTTTTAACCGCACGCAAAAATGCCGGCAATATTGCCGGCATTTTAAAAAAGTCCATCCCTGGGGCGCAGGAGTCATTGCGCATTCATCCATTCGGGGGTTGGTGCTAAAACTTAACCTGTGCCCAGAGGCCGACTTCGTCGTATTTTCCTTCGTTAGTGCCGCCGATTGTGCCGTTGCTGGTTTTAATGCTGCCGTTCTCAACTTTGTCGTGCTTGTAAACCAGCGCCAGATCAACATTCTTGCGAGCCGTATAAGAGACACCAACATTATAATAAGTGTCTTTCAGGTTGGGTTTTATATCTTTGCTGGGATTGGATGAATCATAACGGGCAAAGATAGCTACCTTTCCGGTGGGCTTAATCGTGCCCCATAATGAATAGCCATCCGACTTGTCACTGGGACCGGTTTTTACTGCTGTTTTGGAGTAGTTGGTGGCGCTGAAATATGAACCACCAACATTAAACATAGCAAGGTGATAATCAGCCAGAAGATTTACCCGAGATGCTGTGTTTTTGGCACTGGCAATCTGTGTGTCCTGTCCGAGTTTTCCGTTATAAAAGCCGGCCGCCAGGGTAAGGTTTTTTATCGGTGTTGCGCTGATACGGCCTTCAATATCCATAGTCTTTGAGCGAGAAGGGTTTTTGTAGCCATTACCATTGATAACGGAGACGGCGTATTGCACTCTGTTATTAATAAACTTGCCTTTCAGGTGAAAGCCCCAGTCGGCAGAGGTACCGAATTTGAGCCGGTCGATAAGAACATTTTCCACGTAGCGATAGCCATACATATGCTCGGCAAAAGGTATCCATGGCAGGTCGGCAGAGCCAATGCGTAGTACGGCGGCATCGGAAAATTTAGCCTGTAGATATGCTTTTTTAACATAAAGCTGAGTGGCTGCATCATTGCTTATATATTTAAAGTCGGTGGTTAGATTTGCTGACCACATAGAATCAAAAGTGTGGTTAATGCCCAGATAGAAACGTTTGCCATCAGCACCTATACCGCTGGCATTAGTTTTTTTCCCATCACTGGTCTGATTAATACTGGTAATATCCAGATAGGCTTTACCACCTACAGTGGTCTTGCCATTTTCTGCGGCAAGAGCAGTGAAGCTCATGCCAGTGCAGGCCGTTATAATAGCGGCGGTTAATATATGTTTATGCATTCAGTTTTCTCCCGTTATGGATTGATTAGCCGTGACACGACGAAACACAGTTTTGTCACTGGATTAAAAAACAGAAGAGACTATAAGATGATTTTATGAAGAAAATATGACCGGCTTATGACGTTTGTATGACAATACAATGGGGTCATGGAACTTTTTCCAGGGAAGCTGTTTTATTTAAACCATCGGATATACT
>CAYXNL010000034.1:0-11354 GCA_964466455.1 uncultured Thiotrichaceae bacterium | reverse complement strand
GGCCAGCTTGAAACATTGTCACAGTTTGAAGTTAGACGAATTTTAACCACCAGCAAAGGTGAGTTGGCACAGATTTTCCGTAATTGTGCGCTGGCGGTATTGAACTGCGGGAGTGCGGTGGATGATGGTAAGGTGTTGTTGCAACGTTATCCTGATTTTAAGATCGAAGTGGTTCAATGTCAGCGTGGTATTAAATTAGCCCTGAGCAATGCGCCAGCGGTGGCTTTTGTAGATGGCGGCCTGATTACCGGGATCAATGAGCATTTATTTTCTGTATTAAGGGATGTTATCTACGTACATAACAAAATAGTGAATTCGTCGCGCTTCAATCTGGCGGTGTCGGATGATGTTACCAATGCGGTATTTCATATACTGCGTAATGCCCATATTTTGCAGCCGGGAAAGGAGCCGAATCTTGTGGTTTGCTGGGGCGGGCATTCGATTAGCCGGGAAGAATATGATTATACCAAAGAAGTGGGTTATCAATTAGGCTTGCGCAATCTTGATATCTGTACCGGTTGTGGTCCGGGCGCAATGAAAGGACCGATGAAAGGGGCAACCATCGGACATGCCAAACAGCATAGCGGTGTGGGGCGATATCTGGGTTTGACGGAGCCGGGGATTATTGCTGCCGAGTCGCCCAATCCGATTGTTAATGATCTGGTTATTCTTCCCGATATTGAAAAACGGCTGGAGGCATTTGTCCGTACGGGACATGGCATTGTCATCTTTCCCGGCGGCGCTGGCACTGCAGAGGAAATTTTATATATATTGGGAATTCTATTGCATCCGGATAATAAATCGATTCCTTTTCCACTTATTCTTACTGGTCCCAAAAGCTCAGAAAATTATTTTAAACAGGTTAACCGTTTTATTCTCGATACGATTGGTCTGGATGCACAGCAACGCTACAGGATTATTATTGATGACCCGGTTCGAGTGGCCATTCAAATGAAGGCGGGAATGAAACAGGTGCAGCATTTTCGTGAAAAACAGGGGGATGCTTTTTATTATAACTGGTCGTTGACGATTACGGAGTCATTTCAGCAGCCGTTTGACCCGAGCCATAAAAATATGAATAACCTGGCGTTACATAAAGATCAGGATAGCCATGAGCTGGCGGCAAATTTACGCCGGGTTTTTTCCGGTGTGGTGGCCGGAAATGTAAAGGAGGATGGAATTCGTTCAATTGAAGAGAATGGTCTGTTTGAGTTACGCGGCGACAAAGAAGTTATGGCACCGATGGATGCTCTGCTAACGGCATTTGTTGAACAGAAAAGGATGAAGCTGCCGGGTTCGGAATATAAACCCTGTTACCGGATTATCGGGTAGATCAGGTGAAAATAAAAGAGCCTGAATTCAAGTAATAAATTGTAATGATTTCTGATGTTTTGCAACAGGTTCCCTCTTCTCTACGGCAAACAGTCAGCCATTACTGGGCCGACTGGCAACTGAGTTGTGAACAAAAATCGATTAATGCCGAAGCCGGGTTTGATTTACCACTCCTTGGTAAATTATGGGCATGCAGTGATTTTGTTGCTCAGGCCTGTATTCGCCGTCCTGATATGGTGCAGGAATTACTGGATGAAAATATCAATACCAGCCGGTCTTTGCTAAATTACCGGGAAATAGTAAGCACAGCACTGTCTGAGGCGGTGCAGGATGAGGCGGGTATTATGCAGGCTCTGCGCCAGCTTAGGCAGCAGCAGATGTTGCGTATAGCGTGGCGGGATCTGGCGCTCTGTGCTTCGACAGAACAGATTCTGTATGAACTTAGTGATCTGGCACAGGCCATTGTGTCGCAAACGCTGGTAAGTATCGAAAAGGAACTTACCTCTATTTTTGGCCGGCCAGTTGATAATGCGGGACAGGTGCAGTCTTTATTGATTCTTGCAATGGGTAAAATGGGTGGCAGGGAATTAAATTTCTCCTCCGATATTGACCTGATTTTTGCCTATGCTGAGGATGGTGAAACGACGGGGCCGAGGCGTGTACCCTGTTATGAATATTTTCTCCGGGTGGCAAGAAAACTGGTCAGATATTTACACGAAGTAACGGCGGATGGTTTTGTTTACCGGGTTGATACCCGGTTACGACCTAATGGTGACAGTGGCTCTCTGGTAATGAGTTTTTCCGCAATGGAGCAGTATTACCAGATGCAGGGGCGCAACTGGGAACGCTATGCCATGATGAAGGCGCATGTTGTCAGTGGCTTGCAGCATCATCGGGCACAGTTACAGAAATTGTTAACCCCTTTTATTTTCAGGCGATATCTGGACTACAGTGCATTTGCTTCGATTCGTGAAATGAAGATGATGATTGCCGCGCAGGTTGCCCGCAAAGGAATGAAAAATAATATCAAGCTGGGTCGGGGAGGCATTCGAGAAATTGAGTTTATCGGGCAGACTTTTCAGTTGCTGCGAGGGGGAAGAGAACCTGCCTTACGGGTGCGTAGTATTATTGCGGCACTTGGGCTGCTGGCACAGAAAAACTATTTATCTGCCGAAGACAGTAGCAGTTTAATCCATGCTTACTGGTTCTTGCGAAAACTGGAGAACCGCCTGCAAATGCAGCGTGATCAACAGACACATTCTCTGCCGGATGATGCATTGATGCAAGCACGATTATGTGTGGCAATGGATATAGGTAACTGGGGTGAGCTACTAAAACAACTAAGCACCCAGCGTGATTATGTAGAAAAAGTTTTTACCCGGATAATCGAACTGGGAAAGGCGCAGGGTGAAGACAGCAGCAGTGCAGATCCTTACATAGAGGGATTATTGTTATTCTGGGAACAGCCGGAAAATAGCGAATTATTAATGACCTGGCTATCAAAGGCAGGGTTTGTAAATACCGAGGGAATACTGAAATCATTATTACATTTTCAGCAGTCAATACCGGTTAAACAGTTACGTACAGATAACCGGCGGCTTTTATTGCAGCTGTTAAGCTCGCTATTGCGCCAGGCGCATCAGTATCGTGATGCCCCCAGAGTGATACAGCGAGTAGTCAATATTTTACAGTCGATTGCCGGGCGGGCGGTTTATGTCAGTATGCTTAATGAGTACCCGGCGCTACAGCAGCAGCTATTGCGTTTAAGCCAGGCTGGCGACTGGTTTGCGCAGAATATTGCCCGCTACCCGTTGTTACTCGACAGCTTGCTTAATACCGAGGAGCTGTTTTTATTTGAAGAAAATATTGACGTTCAATTACAGCGGCAGTTAACACAGATTGGTCAGGAACATGAAGACAGCCTGCTGGAAGAACAGATGGATCGTCTGCGACAGTTTAAACGGCAGCGTGATTTTAAAGTAGCCATGCTGGATGTGTTTTATGACTTGCCAGTAGAGGTAGTTGCCGACCGGCTGACCGAGACGGCCGATGCCATACTAAAACAGGTATTACAGTTAGCCTGGCAGGCGATGGTTGTACGCTATGGAGAGCCATCATGTCAGCGTAATGGAGAAACTAATCACCCGACCCTGTCTATTATTGGCTATGGCAAACTAGGTGGTCATGAGCTGGGCTATGATTCTGATCTGGATATTATTTTTCTGCATGATAGTTGGGGTGAAAAGCAGCAGACAGTGGGTATAAAATCGGTTGATAACCGGTATTTTTTTGCCAGGGTAGCGCAAAGAGTTATTCATCTGCTCAGTACACAAATCTGCTCCGGATTGTTGTATGCGACAGATACCCGCCTGCGACCGAATGGGCAGTCCGGTCTGCTGGTGAGTAGTATATCGGCATTTGCAGATTATCAGCAGGAAAAAGCCTGGATCTGGGAACATCAGGCATTAATTCGGGCTCGATTCATTGCCGGAAGCCCCCCTATCGAGCAGGAATTTGATAGAATCCGGTCTCTGGTTCTGGCGCGGTCACGAAATGTCGCAGACCTGCTTGAAGGTGTTGCCGCTATGCGTAAAAAAATGCACCGGCATCTGACTACAAAATCGGTGGAGCCTGATATTAAGTGCGATACAGGGGGTCTGATTGACATAGAGTTTATGACCCAGGCGGGGGTGTTATTGAAGGCTGTAGACCATACTGACTGTCTCCGGCATACGGCAACATTAGCGCTGATTGGTTGTTTGAAGCAGGCGGGCTGGTATCAGGACAAAGAAGCAACCGTGCTGGCGGCGGCTTACCGCTATTTCCGTAAGTTAAAAAACTGGCAAAGCCTGAAATGTAATAGTGATGATAACGAAGTGCAGGCGCATCGTGAAAAGGTGATAAGCGTCTGGCGGCGCTTAATGCCAGATATAGAAACGCCGGATTCAGCAAAAAATTGATTATCACAAAGAATAACACCCCGAGTGGCAGTAAAAAGAAATTTTAATTTTTGTTTAAAAAGATTGCAGGAGAAGAAAAGTATGCAAACCATGGCCGATCGAGATGGCGTTATCTGGTTTGACGGGGAGCTGGTTCCCTGGCGTGAGGCAAAAGTCCACGTATTAACCCACACCTTACATTATGGTATGGGTGTGTTTGAAGGTGTTCGTGCCTATAAAGCCGAGCTGGGCACCTCTATTTTTCGCCTGCAGGCACATACCGATCGTCTATTTGACTCAGCGCATATTATGCAGATGAAAATTCCTTTTGATAAAGAAATTTTGAATGAAGCACAGCGCACCGTGGTGCGTGAGAATAATCTGGAATCAGCCTATATTCGTCCCATGTGTTTTTATGGTTCGGAAGGGATGGGTATTCGCGCGGATAATCTGCGTGTGCATGTCATGGTTGCTGCCTGGGAGTGGGGTGCCTATCTGGGTAAGGAAGCGCTGGAAAAGGGTATTCGTATTCGCACATCTTCCTATACCCGTCATCATGTCAATATCAGTATGTGTAAAGCGAAAGCAAATGGTCATTACATTAATTCCATGCTGGCATTACAGGAAGCGGTAACCGATGGTTATGATGAAGCCATGCTGCTGGACAACGAAGGCTATGTCGCAGAGGGTACCGGTGAAAATATTTTTATGGTAAAAGATAATATTATTTATACCCCGGATCTAACCTCGGCATTAAATGGTATTACCCGCAAAACAATTTTTACCCTGGCAGCTGAAGTGGGTTATGAAGTACGTGAAAAACGCATTACTCGCGATGAAGTTTATGTTGCCGATGAGGCTTTTTTCACCGGTACGGCTGCTGAGGTAACGCCAATTCGTGAAGTAGATAACCGTGCCATTGGCACCGGCAGTCGCGGTCCGGTAACAGAGAGATTACAGAAAATGTATTTTGATCTGGTCCATGGGCGCATACAGTTCAACCTGGACTGGTTGACGCTTGTTAAATAATCACTTAACCGGAGTAAATAATGCCTAATTCTCATACCGCTGAACAGCAGGGGCTGGATATACCGAATGATGCAAAGCTGTACGAAGTGTCACGCGATGTCCTGCCTGTTCGCTGTCCGCTACCAGGTAGTAGTTTGTGGAATTCTCACCCGCTGGTTTATCTTCCTGTAGAAGAAACTGGCGCAGCAAAATGCCCTTATTGTGGTTGTGAATACCGACTGGTTGATTAATGCCCGCTAAAATGGTCTTTTAAAACACACTGTTCCTGAATTTCGACAGGTATTGCTTTCATTATGACAATGCAGCTCCCTTCCTTTGATAAAGCACATGTACTGGTTGTTGGTGACCTGATGTTAGATCGCTACTGGCATGGTGCAACAGAAAGGATTTCGCCTGAAGCGCCGGTACCGGTTGTGCATGTGCATAACAATGAAGAACGTGCCGGTGGTGCCTGTAATGTGGCGCTTAATATTGCTACGCTAGGTACACCGTGTACGGTAATGGGGCTTTGCGGTGATGATGAAGCCGCGCAGATATTGGAAACTATCTTACAACAGTCAAATGTTGATACCCAGTTTATACGCATGGCCGAAAATGCCACGGTAACCAAACTGCGGGTAATGAGCCGTTCACAGCAGTTAATGCGGCTGGATTTTGAAGATGGTTTCATCGGTAGAGACCTGTGTGCACTGGAAGCAAAATTTGCTGAAATTCTAAGCCAGTTTAATATAGTGGTGTGTTCCGATTATGGCAAAGGCAGTTTGCGGCAGGTGAATAAACTCATCGCCATGTGTAATAAACAATCTATACCGGTTCTGGTGGATCCCAAAGGTAGTAACTTTGAACCTTATGCTGGCGCGACATTAATTACACCAAATTTATCGGAATTCGAAGCCGTGGTTGGTCGTTGTGAAAATGTGGACGAGCTGGTTTCGCGCGCTGATAAGCTGGCGCAGAAATATAATATTGACGCGCTGCTGGTAACACGTAGTGAGCATGGCATGAGCCTGATGCAGCAGGGGTATGATGCGGTGCATTTACCCACTCATGCCCGCGAGGTGTTTGATGTGACGGGTGCCGGTGATACAGTTATTTCCACCCTGGCTGCGGCTTTGGGGGCAGATGTGTCTCTGGAAAGAGCGATGTGGCTGTCGAATCTGGCAGCGGGTATCGTGGTGGGCAAATCGGGCACAGCCAGTGTTAGCATTCAGGAGCTTGAAACTGAAATCGAACAAAATACGGTAAGTACTGAACATGGTATTCTTGATGAGGCTGAACTGCATTCGGTACTGTCTATCTGCCGGTCTCGTGGTGAAACCATTGTGATGACCAATGGCTGCTTTGATATTTTGCATGCAGGGCATGTGACCTACCTTGAACAGGCTGCGACATTAGGTGACCGACTGCTGGTTGCGGTGAATATTGATGAAACCGTCAGCCGACTCAAGGGCGAAGACCGGCCGGTAAATAAAGTGGCAAACCGTATGCGTATGCTGGCCGCATTACGTTGTGTAGACTGGGTAGTGCCATTTGAAGAGGACGAACCGACCCGACTGATCTGTGATATTTCACCGGATATTCTGGTTAAAGGTGGTGATAATGATGTTGATAAAATTCCCGGTGGCGACTGTGTGCGCGAAGCGGGTGGCCAGGTGATGGTGCTGGCTTATGTTGATGGTATTTCAACCACTAAAATTATCGACTCGATTAAAGAGACGAAATACTAAGGAGAACGGTAATTAGGCGACATTCATTGGCAGTAAGGGCAATAAACCACGCGTCTGCGTGGGAACGAAAATATAATCAGCGATGACATTAATGGCCGACACAGAAAACCAGAAAACCACAGATGTTAATGTTGATGTATTAATTATTGGTGGTGGTATCGCCGGCTTATGGACGCTGGCACGTTTGCATCAGGCAGGATATAAAGCCGTTTTGCTGGAAGCGAATGCGCTTGGTGGCGGACAGACGTGTTATGCACAGGGTATTATTCATGGTGGAACCAAGTATGCCCTCACCGGTAAACTGACAGCTTCTTCTGAGGCAGTTGCAGATATGCCAGCCCGCTGGCGTGCCTGTTATGAAGGCACCGGTGAACTGGATTTAACCGCTGCTGAGCTGCTTTCTGACGCGCATTATCTGTGGTCAACCGGTCATTTAACCTCACGTATCTCCGGTTTTTTTGCCAGTAAGGTGATGCGCAGCCGATCCACTGAAGTAAAAAAAACATCACTGCCTTCCCTGTTTCAGCATAAAGCCTTTAAGGGACAGCTCTATCAACTTGATGAGCCGGTGTTTAATGTATTAAGTGTGATACGTGCTATTGCTGAACCCTTAAAGAAATTTATTCTGCCGATTGATAAAAACAGTCTGCAAGCTCAAAAAAGTGCCGTGATGGTGACCTCCCGAGACGGCCAAAGATATACCTTTCACTATCAGTCAGCACTATTGATGGCTGGAGAGGGCAATGAAGATTTAATCGCTCGTTTTGGTTGCAGTACCCCTGCCATGCAACGTCGACCATTGAAAATGGTGGTATTACGCGGTGGTTTAGATGACAGAATCTATGCACATTGTCTGGGTGCTTCAGTAAATCCGCGACTTACTATTACTTCGCATTACGATGCAAATGGCAATATTATCTGGTATATGGGGGGGCAACTGGCTGAAGACGGGGTGCATAAAGATGATATAGATTTAATTCGCACCGCAAAAAAAGAGTTAGCCGAACTGATTCCGTGGCTGGAATTAAAACAGCCACAATGGGGTGTGCTGGAAATTAACCGTGCAGAAATAAAAAAAGTTGGCAGTAGCCGACCGGACAGCTTTTCAATCGAACAACATGGAAATATTATTACCGCCTGGCCCACCAAGCTGGCGCTGTCACCGGCACTGGCCGATGCCCTGCTTGATATAATCAGGCAGCAGGAGATAAAACCAGCAACGGATTTTTCTCTGCCGTCATGGGAGCAGGTGTTGTACGCTGATTTTCCGTGGAATGAAGTAGAAAGCTGGTGTGATTAGAAGCGGTGATCAACATCTTTAGACTTTGCATCTTTTGCTCCTTTGCGTTCTTCGTAGCAGGTTTTTTACCCCATCAATTCATTAGCAGGGCGATAAAGATGGACTTGAAAGATGATTAAACGACCACTGCCTAAACGACCACTGGGTTCGACTGGTATTGACGTAAGCGTACTCGGGCTGGGTACCGTTAAAATTGGCCGTAATGAACAGGTTAAGTATCCCTCCGGGTTTGAACTGCCCGATGATAAAGCAGTGCGTGAACTGTTCGAGCTGGCGCAATCATCAGGCATTAATTTTATTGACACCGCCCCGGCCTATGGTCGCAGTGAACAACGCCTGGGTGAGTTATTACCCGATCGCGATGACTGGGTAATCATGACAAAAGTTGGGGAGATCTTTGAAAATGGTCGGTCACGGTTCGATTTTTCATACGACTTCACTATTAACAGTGTTGAGCAAAGTCTGAAAAAATTAAAACGCGACTGGCTTGATATTGTACAGGTACATTCTAATGGCGATGATATGTCTATCATTAATAATGAACAGGTATTTGAAGCACTGGAAACATTAAAACAGCGGGATTTGATCCGGGCCTATGGCATGTCAACCAAAACGGTTGAAGGTGGTTGCTGGGTGGTGGAAAACTGCGATGTGGTGATGGCTACCGCTAATCTGACATATAAAGATGATTTGCCGGTACTGGAGCTGGCGAAAAAGCTAAATAAAGGCGTGGTGATTAAAAAAGGCCTGCAAAGCGGCCATGCAGACAGTGCGTCAGGCGGTGGTGGTATCGAAAAAGCCCTTGCGCATGTGCTGAAACAACCAGGTGTCAGCGGCATGATTGTGGGTACGATTAATCCCCAGCATTTAATGCATAATATAGAAGTTGTGAATGCCATTTCTCGGACAGGCTCCTAAGCAGGATCGTGAGGAAAAATAGATTCTGACCAGGTTGATTCACTTTAGTATAGTTTGTCATGCCCGATGATTTTATGGATGAGCGTATCGATAAACTGTTACCACCTTATTTGAGTGAAGTTTTATCACACAAACGAGAAGATAAAGTCGATGTCATTTTTTTATTACAGGTTGAAATATTGATGTTGTACGAATAGTATCGTACAATAAAGGAGAAGAAGGTAGGATGGGCTTCAAGGAAGTAAAAAGTAAGGTAATTTACTGCCTGAATAATGGTTATGTTCTCCATGAAGAAAGAAATAATATTGATGTTAAAAATTTACTTTCTACTGGTGTCGTTTCATTAAGTGATGTTGCCACTATTATTGGAAGATCAAGCGGGAATGCATATACCTGTAGTCCGCATCATTTTAATAAGGAGATTATTGTTCATCTGATAAAAACCACTTATTTGGGGGAAAGCTGGTATATCAAATGGTATTTTATTGAGCCGGACTGTGTATTTATCAGTGTTCATCATTGAATAGAGTCGCCTCGGGGCTAAGGCTATGAAAATTTTAAAAGTAGGTGATATGAAAAAAGCTGTTTGTAACACCTGTAAGTCAATTCAGGGTGTGACGTTTAAATTAAGAGATACGCCATTCAGTGATGGTACTGGTATTGTAAGAAACGTATTGGTGGGTATTTGCAATAATTGTGATTCTATAGCTGTCTTACCGCACCAATCTACTCCAGCAGTAAAAAAACAGTTAGAAGGACAACGCAAATCGCTGGAGAGTCGTGTACCTGCACATATGATTGATATTCTGAATCTGGTTAGTGATGAATTAGGGGGAGGAGCTGAATTTGTTCCTCATATTATGAAATTTTATATTCACTCATTATCAAATAACCGGATTTCATCACATAATATCTCACGATACCTGCAAACAGATCTGGCTGAAGGTATGGCACAAAAAAGAATTTCTATTAAAGGTCGTCATCTGGAAGAAGATTTGCTTCATCTTAAAGAAATAACTGAAATAAAGAAAACATCTGACCTTATAAAAAGTGTTGTGCTGAAAATAAATGATGATATTCTTGTAAACAAAAATTCTGCAACAATTAGCCAGTTAAAAAATATTATGGCTGCAGTATCATAATAATGCTGAAGCAACACTGAAAATAGTGAACAGTGAACAACACCGATATCTGATCATCGGCCCATCATGGATAGGCGATATGGTGATGGCTCAGGCTCTGTTCAAGACACTAAAGCAGCAATACCCGGATTGTGTTATTGATGTGGTGGCGCCTGAGTGGTCGTTGCCAATACTGGCGCGTATGCCCGAGGTGCATCGTGGTGTGGCTATAAATATTGAACATGGTGAGTTTTCTATTTTTAAACGCTGGCGGCTGGGCAAAAAACTACGTACAGGAAACTATAGCCACGCCATTGTTATGCCGCGCTCGTGGAAATCAGCTATCATCCCTTTTGCAGCAAGAATACCCGTACGCACAGGCTATCGTGGTGAGATGCGTTATGGTCTGTTAAATGATATTAGAGACCTGGATAAAACAGTTTTAAAGCAGACCGTGCAACGTTATGTGGCACATGCCGGTAATAATAATCCACAACAGGTACCGGAAATACTCTTTCCGGCGTTAACTGTGGATGAGAATCATCAAAAAGTCCTGCTAGAGAAACTGAATCTAAATTTAACAAAACCAGTTATCTGTTTAATGCCAGGTGCAGAATACGGCCCGGCAAAACAGTGGCCGATTGACTATTACCGTGAACTGGCTTTAAGGCTGGTTGCAACCGGTTATCAGATATGGGTGATGGGTTCAGATAAAGACAGGCAGGCAGGTGATATAATAAGCAGTAACAGTGAGAACGCCATTATCAATTTATGTGGCAGAACCGAGCTGGTTGATACGGTGGATTTATTTGCCTGTGCACAATCCGTTGTCTGTAACGATTCAGGTTTGATGCATGTTGCTGCTGCGACAGATGTAACGGTAAATGTAATCTACGGATCGTCCACGCCTGAATACACACCGCCATTAACGGCTAGTAATAAAAAGAATGTTTTTTATCTTGGGCTAGACTGTAGTCCCTGTTTTAAA
>CAYXNL010000033.1:23546-26261 GCA_964466455.1 uncultured Thiotrichaceae bacterium | reverse complement strand
GATTTTATAGCGTAAGTTTTATATACTGCGTTTATTACGCTGAGTAGTTACAAAATGTTTTTTTATGATTATTCGAATGGTAATGTAAACCCATGATATTTAAACACATCGGTGTTATCACCAGACCTGAAGCAGAAACCATCCGCGACACTCTGCAAAAACTATTTGCCTACCTGAAAAGGAACGGTTGTAACGTTATGGCCGAGGAAACCATACCCGACACCATCAACCACTATTTTCCTTCTGGTACACGTGATGAGATAGGTAAGCATTGCGATCTGGCAATTATTGTTGGCGGTGACGGAACCCTTCTCAGTGCGGTGCGTTCACTGGTAGAAAGCAAGGTGCCTTTACTCGGAATTAATGCTGGTCGCCTTGGCTTTCTTGCCGATATATCACCGGATGTATTAGAAACCTCACTGGACGAAATCCTCAACGGATGTTACCGCGAGGAACAGCGTTTTCTGTTTGAAAGCAAGGTCGTTCGTAACGACCAGACTATATTCATCGGTAATGCCTTTAACGATGTGGTCGTTCATATCCGCAATATCGCCCGCATGATTGAGTTTGAAACCCGCATCAATAACACCTTCGTTAACCACCAACGGGCTGATGGCATTATTGTTTCCACCCCCACCGGCTCTACTGCCTATGCGTTATCTGTCGGTGGACCAATTTTACATCCCACTCTGGATGCCATCGCACTGGTCCCTGTTGCACCACATACGCTAAGCAGTCGCCCTCTTGTTGTCAGCGCCAATTCACAGATTGATATTCTGGTGTGCAATACCAAGGGGGGTATTGCCCGGGCAACCTGTGATGGCCATATTTCAACGGATGTGCATGTCGGTGACCATATAAAAATCAGCCGTAAATCACCGTGTATCACACTGCTTCACCCCAAACAGCACAATTATTTTGAAATTTTGCGCGCCAAGCTGCACTGGAGTGAATATGCCTGAGCGCTATTCGCCAGATTAAACCGGATTATGCTAAAACATCTCTATATTCGACATTTTGCCATTATAAATGAGCTGGAACTGGAATTTGATCGTGGACTAACCGTGCTCACGGGAGAAACCGGCGCGGGCAAATCCATCTTACTGGGTGCATTAAATCTGGTACTGGGCGACCGTGCAGATAGCGACAGTATTCAACCACAGGCTGAATTTGCCGAAATTGTTGCCGAGTTTGCAATCGAATCTCTGCCTCGGGTAAGTTGCTGGCTGGTCGAACAGGAACTGAATGCAGCGGATGAATGTATCCTACGTCGCCGCATTAGCCGCGATGGACGTTCGCGTGCTTACATTAACGGTACACCGGTAAATTTACAGGTAATTCGTGAACTGGCTGAATTACTGATTGATATTCATGGCCAGCATGAACACCAGTCGATCATGAAAGCTGACATACAACGTCAGCTAGTCGATGATTATGCCGGGCACACCGATTTACTGAAAGTGGTAAGCACTCTTTTTATTGAACTGAAATTAGTCGAAGAACAATACCAGCATCTGCAACAGGCAGGCCAGGCGCGTAACGACCGACTCGATTTATTACGCTTTCAGACACATGAACTGGATAAACTATCGCTACAGGAAAATGAATACGCGCAGTTAAATGAACAGCATCAACGCATGGCAAATGCTGAATTGCTACTAGATTCCGTACGCCAGGCCATCCATAGCCTGAGTGAAGATGATTCACATAATATGCAATCTGAACTGGCACGCCTGCTTGGCCTGTTACAGAAATCAGCCGATATTGATAATAAACTAATGCCGGTTATTGAGCTGCTGCAAAACGCACAGATTCAACTTGATGAATGCATTGGTGAATTACACAGTTATCAGGATACTATCTCGCTTGATCCACAACAACTGGCAGAAACGGAAAGCCGGTTACAGTTTATCCTTGACCTGTCACGTAAACATCAGGTGCAAGCCGAACAGTTATATCTCACTCATAAAAATCTGTTACAGGAACTGGACGTTATTGACCATGCCGATGAACGTCTTGATGAACTGCGTGAGCAATGTAACGCACTTGAAACACAGTACCTCGATGCCTGCCATAAATTAACCGCAAGCCGTCAGATGGCAGCGCGAAAACTGAATAAAAAAATTACCCGCTCTATGCAGACACTGGGCATGAGTGGCGGGCAATTTGTTATTGAGGTTACTACCACAAACACTAAGCATCGCAGTGCCTATGGGCTGGATAAAATTGAATTCACCGTCACCACCAATCAGGGGCAGCCCTGCAAGGCCATATCACGTGTTGCCTCCGGTGGTGAACTGGCTCGTATCAGCCTTGCCATTCAAATGATTATGGCCACAACCAGCCGGATACCCTCATTAATCTTTGACGAAGTGGATAGTGGCGTTGGCGGCGGCATTGCTGATATCGTCGGCCAGCATTTACGTGCGTTGGGTGAAACCAGTCAGGTCATCTGTATTACACATCTGGCGCAGGTGGCGGCCCAGGGACATCAACATCTACGGGTAGAAAAACAAACTCGAAAAAATACAACTCACAGCCAGGTTGTTGTATTAAACAAACAGCAACGTATTGAAGAGATAGCCCGTATGTTAAGCGGCGTTGAGATTACCCGACAGTCTCTTGCCCATGCAGAGAAAATGCTGGAAAAAAGCCAGACAAGGTTGGGGTGAGGAACGAACCCCAACGAATAGCAAAGGCTGGCACAATGTTGGG
>CAYXNL010000033.1:0-23446 GCA_964466455.1 uncultured Thiotrichaceae bacterium | reverse complement strand
GGCACAATGTTGGGGTGAGGCATATATGTCGATACCATGGAAAATACCATGCTCAAAAGTTCTTGTTAATCACCCGAGAAGGTTGCTTGATTAAACACCAACCCCACCTGGTTTAACTGTCGTCAGTGCATAATGTGTGGTTCTGCCGCCACCTGGCAGCAGGATGATGATTCCCTTTGCAACCAGATCGGAAAGATCGCGACTGGCAGTTCTGTTGGAGCACCTGGTAATCGCTTCATACTTTCTGGTCGTTATACCACCTTCAAAGCCCTTACGGCCTTCAGCGAACACCCGCGTCACCACCCTGGTTTGCCGGTCATTCAACTGGTCACTGAAGGTTTCATAAAAACGTGTCTTCGCCAGTACAAAATCCACTTCTTCCCTCGCAATCGTCTGCGCCTGGTTCACTATGTCGGAGAAGTAATCCAGCCAGGCGTTTATATCAAGGCTTCCCCGGCTAGCCGTCTCCAGTTGCCAATAATAGGATTTCTTGTCCGCCTCGATCGCCGTAGCAAGGCAGGCCGTGGTTGGATACCCGAGATACTGGGAAAGCGCATGATCAGCAATCGCTCTGCCGACCCGCCCATTACCATCGTCGAAGGGATGAATCACTTCGAACCGGAGATGGGCGATACCTGCTCTGGCAATCCCCACTATCTTCTGATCTCCGCTCAAAGGGCTGGACTGGTTGTACCAGCTGAGAAGCTTTGCCATTTCGTCTGGCAGCCGGATCGCCGGCGGTGCCTCATAGTGAATTTTTTCCTGCCCGTAAGGCCCGCTCACGATCTGCATGGGCGAGGGGTCGTTGCGGTACGCCCCACGCAAAATAGACGTGTAGCGCTGTTCCGGAACAGCCATCGACTGCCACTTACCCAACAATTCATGCGTCAGGAGTACCTGCCAGTTCCTGCGAACATCCACCAGTAGCGAGGCTGCCCCCGCCGCTTTCTGGTCTGACGTTTCGGGGAGCGTATCCGATGTAATCAACGAGAGCAGAGAGGATCGGACCGATTCCCAATCCAGCTCCTCTCCCTCGATGGCGCTGGTTTTAATGGCCTCGGAAAGCATCAAGTCGATCGTGGCGTCTTCCTGATAAACCATCGGCAATGCCTCGAAGCGGCCTGTCAGACGCTCTGAGTTGGCGCGAAAGGCAATGTCCCGGTCTTCGAGCATGCGCTGGTCGTAGCGAAAGCCGGGCCAGTCAGATTGTTGCCATATCCATCTCATGGCGTGATTATAGCCCTTATTCACGCCTATAAATATAATATAGTGGCGTGAATACATGCCGTAATCACGCCACTACATTTATAAACTCCCCGTAAGCCAGGGGGAATGAAAAAACGAATCAACCTGTTTCCCCGGGGTTACAGACAAACCAGTCATTGCCAGCCAGTACCGGTCATTCCCACTCAATGGTAGCCGGCGGCTTCCCGGAAATATCATAAGTCACACGTGAAATACCATCAACTTCATTAATGATACGCGTCGAAACATGACCCAGAAAATCATACGGTAAATGCGCCCAGCGGGCGGTCATAAAGTCGATGGTTTCTACTGCACGTAATGCAACGACATAATCATAACGTCGACCATCACCCATTACCCCGACTGATTTTACCGGGATAAATACAGTAAATGCCTGGCTGACTTTGTCGTATAAATCGTATTTGTATAATTCCTCAATAAAGATATGATCCGCCAGGCGCAGCAGATCTGCATAGTCTTTTTTCACTTCGCCTAAAATACGCACGCCCAGCCCCGGCCCCGGAAACGGGTGACGATAGACCATATCAGCGGGCAACCCTAGTTCAACACCAATCTTACGCACCTCATCTTTGAATAACTCACGCAGAGGCTCGACCAGTTTTAGCCGCATATCATCTGGCAGGCCACCAACATTATGGTGGGATTTAATCAGGTGTGCATTTTTACTGCCAGCAGACTCAATCACGTCCGGGTATATTGTTCCCTGTGCCAGGTAATTTGCATTGGTCAGTTTGTTCGATTCTTCTTCAAATATTTCAACAAAAATACGACCGATAATCTTACGTTTCTGCTCTGGATCGGCCTCCCCTTTGAGTTCATCAAGAAAGCGCTGTTCGGCATCCACACGAATGACTTTTACTCCCATGTTTTCAGCAAAGGTTGCCATCACCTGATCGCCTTCACGGTAACGCAAGAGACCGTTATCAACAAACACGCAGGTAAGCTGATCACCAATTGCCTGATGTAATAATGCGGCAACAACGGAAGAATCTACCCCACCGGACAGGCCTAAAATAACCTCATCTTCACCAACCTGTTCGCGCACATGATTAATCGTATCGCGAATAATATTACCCGCTGTCCAGTCGGCAGCACAGCCACATATTTCATGCACAAAATGTTCGATAATACGTTGTCCCTGTCGGGTATGAGTCACCTCCGGATGAAACTGCAGGCCATAAAAATCCTGCTCTTCATTCGCCATACCTGCCAGCGGGGCATTATCACTACTGGCAATACAGACAAATCCTGCTGGCAGTTCTTCAACTTTGTCACCATGCGACATCCATACATCCAGTAGACCATAGCCTTCATCACTAACATGATCTTCAATGCCCGCTAACAGGGCACTGTGATTACGCGCCCGTACTTCGGCAAAACCAAATTCACGATGCGTGGATACGCCAACTTTACCACCTAGCTGGGTTGCCATAGTCTGCATACCATAACAGATACCCAGTACCGGAATGCCCAGATGAAACACCAGCTCGGGTGCCTTCAGTGTTGATTCATCCGCGATGATTGCCGATTCCGGACCACCGGATAAAATAATGCCACCAGGACGGAAGTCGGTAATGTCCTGATCGCTGAGCGAAGGCTGATGTATTTCACAATAAACCCCGGCCTCGCGTACACGCCGGGCAATTAACTGGGTATATTGTGAGCCGAAGTCAAGAACGAGAATCCGGTCGGAATGAATGTCACGCATAGGTTATGCTTTCTTTTAAGAGGAATGATAGTTCGGTGCTTCCTTGGTAATAGTCACATCATGCACGTGGGATTCAGACATACCGGCACCAGAAATACGCACAAATCCCGGTTTGGTACGCATTTCATCCAGTGTGGCACAACCAACGTACCCCATGCTGGAACGCAGACCACCGATCATCTGATGAACAATCGCGCCCATTGGACCTTTATAGGCAACACGCCCTTCGATGCCCTCGGGAACCAGTTTCTCACTACCTTCCGACGCATCCTGAAAATAGCGGTCACTGGAACCCTGTTTCATTGCCCCGATGGAACCCATGCCACGATAGGCCTTGTAGGAACGTCCCTGATATAAAATCACATCACCCGGTGCCTCTTCGGTACCTGCCAGCATACCACCCACCATAATACAGTAACCACCGGCAGCAATCGCTTTGGCCATATCGCCCGAATAACGGATGCCACCATCGGCAATCAGGGGGACACCTGTGCCCTGCAGCGCCCGCGCTACATTGGTAATGGCTGTAATCTGTGGTACGCCCACCCCGGCAACAATACGTGTCGTACAAATGGAACCTGGGCCAATACCCACTTTTACGCCGTCAGCGCCTGCGTCCAGTAACGCTCTGGCGGCCTCACCGGTAGCTATATTGCCACCGATAACCTGAACATCATAATGTTTTTTCACCCAGCTTACGCGATCCAGTACCGTCTGCGAATGGCCATGTGCTGTATCCACCACAATGACATCGACACCAGCATTCACCAGTGCATCCACCCGCTCTTCCGTTCCTTCTCCGGTACCAACTGCGGCGCCAACGCGCAGATGACCTTCTTTATCTTTACTGGCATTGGGAAAATCGGTGGATTTCTGAATATCCTTGACGGTAATCATGCCGCGTAACTGAAAAGCATCATCAATGACCAGTACCCGTTCGATACGGTGTGTCTGTAGCAATGCAATCACTTCACTACGGCTGGCTCCTTCCTTTACCGTTACCAGTTTATCTTTCGGAGTCATCACATCGGTAACCGGCTTATCCAGTCCGGTTTCAAAGCGTACATCCCGACTGGTAACCAGACCGATAAGATTATTGCCGTCGACCACGGGTACACCGGAAATATGGTTTTCTTCCCGCAGAGTGATTACATCACGTACCGTCATGTCTGGAGGCACAGTAACCGGCTCGGTAATCACCCCACTTTCGTATATTTTTACCATTCTAACTTCGGCCGCCTGCTGCTGCGGATCAAGATTTTTATGGATGATTCCCAGACCACCTTCCTGTGCCAGTGCAATAGAAAGACGCGCCTCGGTTACCGTATCCATCGCCGCAGATAATAGTGGAATATTAAGCTCGATATCACGCGTTACACGGGTTCTTAACGAGACATCTTTTGGCATAACCGTTGAATGGGCAGGAACAAGTAAAACATCATCAAAGGTTAAAGCTTCTTCGATTATACGCATGATAATTCCTACCGGGACGGGGTTCTGAAAAGCGGCTAATTATAGGCTACCGGGCACAATTAAACAATCACCACACACATTTCAAAGTGCATATACAGGCTACTTTAACCGTGTAGTAAGAGCGAAAAAAATCGGACAGGCAACACCGATTACGATGATCCATCCAGTAATTGACGCAGGGTACGACTCAGTGCTGGAATATCTGCCGGCTTGGTCACCACACAACTTCGGGGCATATTCTGTGTTACCTGATCCTCACCATAACCGGTCTGGAATATAACGGGAAGATCGGGGGCTAACTCACGTATGCGGCGCGCTGCATCCACCCCACCCAGTTGTGGCATGACAACGTCAAAGACCAGCAGACGAATTTCATCACGGTGCTGTTCAAACACCTGTACAGCCTCCCTGCCATCTACCGCAGCTAGCACACGATACCCGATAGACTCCAGTAATTCTTTGCTTACTTCTCTTACCGCCGGTTCATCGTCTGCCAGTAGAATAGTTTCGCCACTTCCTGTCAGTAACGGATTTTCTGTATCCTGAACAGAGACCTGATGATCCATTATCAACGGTAGCCAGATATGAAATACGCTACCCTTACTCTCTTCACTTTCTACTTCAATAACACCATCGTGTGACTGCACGGCACCATAGACCATCGCCAGCCCCAGTCCGGTTCCTTCACCGACCGCTTTGGTAGTAAAAAACGGATCAAACAGTTTATCGCGAATTTCATCCGTAATGCCGTAGCCATTATCCGCTACCGTAAGCTGGGCAAACTGGCCCTGTGCAAGTGCCGGGTATTTCGCCAGCCACCTTTCATCCGGTTCTACTACGGTCAGTAATATCTGAATTCTGGGTTGCTCATTTTCTGCGACCGCATGTTGAGCATTGGTAACAAGATTTAACAACACCTGCTGCAACAATGCCGCATCACCTTTTACCGTACACGGTTGTGCTGGCACATCCAGGGTTAAATGGATATTTTCCGGTGTGCCACTACGTATCATTTTGAACGTTTCTTTCAGAAACGCAGACAGGGCAAGAGCCTGTAGATGAGTATCTCCCTTGCGGGCAAAAGTCAGCAACTGGGCGATCACCTCGGCGGCTCGAAAACCGGTATCTTCAACCTGTTTTAATTTTTCCTGTGCCTGCGGATTATCCACCAGTTTCTTACGCACCAGATACACATTGCCAAGTATACCCGCCAGCATATTATTAAAATCATGGGCAATCCCTCCGGCCAGAATACCAATCGCTTCCATTTTTTGCGCCTGCCGCAATTGTTTTCCCAGTGTCTGTTCGGTATTTCTGTGGCGTAATACTTCCAGTCCAAAAGCAAGATCTTCAGCAAGTTCCTGCAACAGATCCATCTCCTCAGCGTGAAAGGCATTTGCCTGTGTGGCGTATATATTTAACGCCCCGATCACTTCGTTATCAACCACCAGTGGGAACGCCACGCTTGCTGCATAGCCCTGCTGAAGCGCCTGATCACGCCATGGAAGAAAGTCCGGATCCTGAAAAACATCCTGACACACAACCAGTTTTTTATTACGAATTGCCCGTCCGGTTGGCCCCTGACCAAATTCATTCTCTGCCCAGGAAATTTGCATCTCCCGCAGATAGTCATCTTCAAAACCAGCCTGTGCGATGGGAATTACGCTATGCTTATCATCATGTACCGCTTCCCCCACCCAGGCCATCACATAACCCCCTTCATCGACAATAAGCTGACAAATGGTCGTCAATAAAACCGACTCATCGGTTGCGCGTACCAGTGCCTGATTACAGTCACTGATCATCCGTAACGTCCGGTTCGCCCGGCTTAATTGTTCCCTTGCCTGCCTGCGCTCAACCAGCAGCCGGGCATTTTGCAGGGCAACCGCCACAATGCCCGATAGCGATCGCAGCATGTCCATATCCTGTACATCAAAATTCTTCCCATCGAGACGATCATGCATTTCGAAGCAACCGAGAATATTACCATTGGCATCCATGATCGGGGTATCAACCAGCCTGACAAAACCAAGCTGTTGTTGAATTTCAGCAATAACATAAGGATCATGGCGGGCATCGTCACTTGAATAAGCCTGTTTCGTTTCCAGCACATGCCCCGGTACACCGTAACCTGAAGGAAAGTTTAGCGTAATGGGGATGGTTTCCTTTACCCCTACATATTCACGAAAACACATCTGGCCATTTTGATATAACCCCACCGCACCGGATTCACAATCCACCAGCCGACGCCCCAGATTGACCAGTTTACGGCTAATTTGCTGTTCATCCAGAGTTTCATTAATGGTTCGACCGGCCTCGGCCAATACCGCTAACTGGCGCTCGCGCCGCATCAGCAGGTTTTCATGTTGCTTACGCTCGGTAATATCACGTGCTATCGCAACAATAAACTTTCCGTCATCGCGCAATACATATCTTGAGCTGATTTCCACCGGAAAGAGGCTACCATCCTTGCGCCGATGTACCCCTTCGAGAGCAACAGAGCGAGTTACTTTTATGTTCTCTACATGAACTTCCCAGCGTTCTGCACTGGTTATTGTCGCTTCAATATCCATTATGCTGCGACTAAGAAGTTCTTCCCGGGTATATCCCAGACTGCTACAGGCTTTTTTGTTTACATCCAGAAAATGCGCTGATTCCAGCTCAATTACAAACACACTGTCATTTGACTCATCCATTAAGTGACGAAACTGTTTTAATTTCTGTTCTACCTGTTTGCGTTCAGTAATATCACGAAAGGTGCCGACAATCAGTACCTCATCACCCAGCTCAATCCGGCTGGCACTGACACTGACGGAGATAATATGCCCATCAGCGTGCTGGATAACAATATCATCATTGATAACCTTGCCCAATACTGCACGATTTTGAAATCGTTGCTGGTAAAAACTGCGCTGCGCTACCGGGTGCAGGTCACTCTGGTGCATACCGATCAGTACGGAGCGAGGTTTACCGGTGAGGATTTCAGCCTGTCGATTGACTTCCACCAACACACCCGTATCCGCCCGTGCAACAAAAATAGCATCCCGACTGTTTTCAAACAGGCAACGGTATCTTTGCTCGCTCAAACGTAAGTTGTTTTCCTCGGTATCCTCGGTAAATGACATAACAAAGGTTCCTCTGCCCTGATTACTGATTCAGGTATAATATAACAGCCGTTGCACTTTTTACCCGATTTTTATCACATCACCTCTAAATTACTAAGGAGAACGGTATATGCTATCTCCTGCCAAAGAAACCATTTTCAGTATCAGCCAGCTTAATCAGTCCGTGGCGATTTTGCTTGAAGAAAATTTTCACTGGATATGGGTAGAGGGGGAACTGTCCAATCTGGCTCAACCAGCTTCCGGACATCTGTACTTCAGTTTAAAAGACAGCCGCGCCCAAATTCGCTGCGCCATGTTCAGGGGCAGCAATCGAAAATTAGATTTTCAACCAGAAAATGGTCAGCAGGTTCTGGTTCGTGCCAAAGTCAGCCTGTATCAGCCTCGCGGAGATTATCAACTTATTATTGACCGCATGGAAGAAGCTGGCACCGGAGCGTTGCGCCGCCAGTTCGAGCAGCTCAAACAGAAACTCGCCGCTGAAGGGCTGTTTGATGAAAACAGCAAACAATCCCTGCCGCAACTACCCACCTGTATCGGGATTATTACTTCCGCCTCCGGCGCCGCGCTGCACGATGTTCTCAGCGTAATCGAGCGCCGTTTTCCTGCCATAGCCGTCAGCTTGCTACCGGTTCCGGTACAGGGAAAAGAAGCCGCCCCGGCTATTTGTCGCGCTCTGGCACAACTGACTGAACAGAATGTCTGCGATGTTATTCTGCTGGTTCGTGGCGGCGGTTCACTGGAAGATCTGTGGCCTTTTAATGAAGAAACCCTTGCCCGCGCTATTTTCGACTGTCCGATTCCGCTGGTCAGCGGCATCGGGCATGAAATAGACACCACTATTGCCGATTTTGTTGTCGATGTCCGCGCTGCCACTCCTACCGCTGCCGCAGAGACGGTTACCCCCGATCAATATAGCTGGCTCCAACGTTTTGATAACCACCAGCAACGCCTGCAACAATTATTACTGAAAAAAATTCATCATAGCCGGGAAAAAACTGGCTGGCTGGGTAAGCGTCTACTACAGCAGCACCCAAATCGTATTATCCAGCATGCCCGCGAAAACTGTATTGACCTGCAATCCCGACTGAAACGAAGCGGGTACTACCGCATGGCAGAAAACCATGCACGACTCAGGCAATTACAAACCCGATTATTAGCTAATCACCCAGGGAATCTGGCCAGGCAGAAACAGCAAACACTGCTGCTCCACACACAGCAGATATATCATGCCATTGATAATATTTTACAACAGAAAAGAAATCGCCTGCGCTCCTGCGCCCACACCCTACAAGCGGTCAGCCCGCTAAAAACACTGGAACGCGGGTATTCTATTACTCTGGATGAAAATTATCAGGCCATCACCAGCACATCACAACTAAAGCCTGGCAGTCTTATTACGACCCGCTTGCGCCGTGGCAACCTGCTTAGTCGGGTAGAAAAAGTGACCCCCTGAAACAGCCAACCAGCATTAAAAAAACAGCAAGCAGCACCCGGTAACCCTATGAATAAAAACAGACTACTATTTTGCCACGGTAACGCACACGAATAATGCTTGCATCCGCGGTTGATTTCATGGTAAAAACGCTGGCTAATTTTCAAATCATGGTAGAAAAACTCAATTAGAGTACTATGGTCTGTCAACGTACTAACAGGATGGATGAAAAGGATACTTATTGTTAAAGACCGTCAGCCGCAGGGATGCGGGTGTCGAGCTTACATGGATGTATTGACAGCGTGTCTTAACAATAAGTATCCTTTTTATCTGTTTCAGTAATAACTGTGGTTTAAAAGTATAATTTCAGGGGGAAGCGGTGAATTTTTGCTATTACGCTTCTCTCCTGATTTGTTTAACCTGAAATTTGTTTAACCTGATTTATTCAATAATGTAAATCTTCCAGACCGGAGAAGAGTTAATGGCAAAAACAGCGGCAAGAAAGATATCATCGGCCGGTAACCAGTCCTTCACACCTTACAAACCAAAAAAAGGTGAGGAATACATGAGTGAAGCTCAGCTCGACCATTTTAGATCAATTCTTAATGGTTGGAAAAAAGACCTGATGGCAGAAGTAGATCGTACCGTTGATCACATGAAAGACGAAGCAGCCAATTTCCCGGATCCTGCTGACCGCGCAACCCAGGAAGAAGAGTTCAGCCTTGAGTTGCGTACCCGCGACCGTGAACGCAAGTTAATTAAAAAGATTGACGATACCATGGGTTTAATCAACAATGGTGAATATGGCTATTGCGAGACCTGCGGGGTTGAGATTGGCCTGCGCCGGATGGAGGCTCGACCGACCGCCACCCAGTGTATCGACTGTAAGAGTCTGGATGAAATCAAGGAGAAACAGACTCGCGGCAAGTAACGGGGCAACAATCTGACCAACAAAGAGCCGGTAGCAATATCGGCTCTTTTATTTATTGTTCGACATTAATAAAAATTGGCGTTATTTGCATTTTTTGCGGACTACAATGCATTGATGAGCACAGAAGATAACAGGCAGGAATATATCGGCCGTTTCGCTCCTTCACCGACCGGCCCCGTTCATTTTGGCACACTCGTTGCCGCCATGGCCAGTTATCTACAGGCAAAAAAAAATCACGGAAAATGGCGGCTACGGATGGAGGATGTTGATATTACAAGAAAGATAAAAGGCGCTGATTCAGCAATTTTAACCACACTGGAGAGTTACGGCTTCCAGTGGGATGGTGAAGTCATTTACCAGTCATTCCGAACGCAATATTATACAGAGGCACTGCAACAGCTTATTGAACAGTCACGGGTATTTCCCTGTATTTGCTCACGTAAACAACTCAATGAATCAGGCAGTGAAGTCTACCCTGGCACCTGCAGAAACCGGTTATTTCCAGAACCTGTCCCCCATAATCTGCGACTTCATTGTGATACTCGACAGATAAAATTTAATGACCAGATCATGGGTCCGCAGCTATTTAATCTGCCAACTGACTGTGGTGACTTCATTATTAAACGCCGAGATGGCCTGTTTGCCTATCAGCTGACCGTAGTGGTAGACGATGCCCGACAGGGGATAACCGAAGTTGTCCGTGGCGCAGATCTGCTTGATTCCACTGCAAAACAGATTTACCTGCAACAGTTGCTCGACTACGCCCAACCTGATTACCTGCATATTCCTCTGGCCGTTAACCAGAATGGGCAGAAACTCAGTAAATCAATGACGGCGGCCAACATTAAACACGACCCGCCACAAACCAGTCTGGTGCGTGCGCTTGATTTTCTCGGCCAGCAACCCCCTGTCCACCTGAAGTATAGCCCGGTCGAGGCTATCTGGCACTGGGCCATACACCACTGGGACATTACTAAAATTCCTCCCCAGAAAAGCCGGCCAGTGTAAAAACCAGCCGGCTTAAATACAGGTCTCTACTCGTTCTTTATTAATGACATACTAACAGGATAGATAAAAACCAGATCAACGGGCATATCTGATGCGTATTCTGACGATCATCAGAAAAAGTTATTTTTTTTCCGCTAACTATCGAATAAAAATCATGCAACGTGTATGCTAACCGCGCGTAACAATTCGTCCACTTATCCCGTTAATAGAGAATCATTCGAGGAGCTAATTGTGTCAGATATTGAGATTAATTCCATCCTTACCGAAAATCGTCTGTTTGCACCCCACGCAGATTTTAGTCGTAAAGCCAGATTGAAATCAGCTGATCTGGAAGCATTACATAAACAGGCAGATACAGATTATGAGGGCTTCTGGGCGCAGCAGGCCAGAGAATTACTCGACTGGCACACCCCCTTCAGCAAAACACTGGATGACAGTAATGCGCCACATTATCAGTGGTTTAATGATGGTGAATTAAATGTTTCCTACAACTGTATCGACCGTCATCTTGAAAAACACGCGGATAAAACTGCCATTATTTTTGAGGGGGAAGCCGGTGATACACGTCGTATCAGCTATCAGCAATTACACGATGAAGTCTGTATATTTGCTAACGCCCTCAAAGCGCAAGGCATAACAAAAGGTGACCGGGTGGTCATCTATATGCCGATGACCGCCGAAGCGGTTGTCGCAATGCAGGCCTGCGCGCGCATTGGCGCCATTCACTCGGTTGTTTTTGGTGGTTTTTCTGCCGAATCATTGCATGACCGAATCGAAGATGCCGGTGCAAAAATGCTGATCACGGCGGATGGCGGTACCCGGGGTGGTAAAATTATCGAACTGAAACAGGCGGCTGATAAAGCACTCAGCAAAGGCTGCAACAGTATTAACCATGTCATTGTGTTAAAGCGCAGCGGACAGGATATCCCCATGCAGGCAGATCGTGATATCTGGTGGCATGATGTCATAAAAGGCCAGTCAGCAGACTGTGAGCCCGTATGGGTGAATGCCGAGCACCCACTATTTCTCCTCTATACCTCCGGTTCCACCGGTAAACCTAAAGGTATCGTACATTCCAGCGGCGGTTATCTACTCAATGCAATAACCACCAACCTGTGGGTATTTGATTTACAGGATAATGATATTTTCTGGTGTACCGCCGATGTCGGCTGGGTTACCGGCCATACCTATGTTGCCTATGGCCCACTTGCTGCCGGTGCCACCATTGTTATTTACGAAGGCTCACCCGTCATACCGGACGGTGGTCGTTTCTGGAAAATGTGTGAACGGCACAAAGTCAGCATTTTTTACACTGCACCCACCGCTATCCGTGCCTTAATGAAACTGGGGGATGTTTTTCCGAATCGTTATGATCTGTCCAGTATTCGCCTGCTTGGTAGCGTTGGCGAACCGATTAACCCGGCAGCATGGATGTGGTATCACACGGTGATCGGCAAACAACACTGCCCAATTGTCGATACCTGGTGGCAGACTGAAACCGGTGCGATTGTTATTTCTCCCATTCCTGGTGTAACCACAACCAAACCCGGTTCCTGCACCCTGCCCCTGCCCGGTATGGATGTCGATGTGGTTAACGAGGCTGGCGAGTCAATTACCAAAGCAGATACTGGTGGCTATCTGGTCATTAAAAAACCCTGGCCAGCGATGGTTCGAACAGTATGGAATGATAACCAGCGTTATATTGATACCTACTATCCTAAGTTTGGAGGTAAATATTATCTTGCCGGTGACAGTGCCCGCCGTGATAAAGATGGTTATTTCTGGATTATGGGGCGTATTGACGATGTACTGAACGTTTCCGGCCACCGTCTTGGTACCATGGAAGTAGAATCTGCACTGGTGGCACATCCAGCCGTAGTTGAAGCTGCCGTTGTCGGCAAACCACACGAGATAAAAGGAGAAGCCATTGTTGCCTATGTGATTTGCAAAAATGAACGGCCAACGGGTGAAGCCGCAGAAAAAATGGTAAAAGAATTACGTAACTGGGTCGGCGAACAGATTGGTGCTATCGCCAAACCGGATGATATTCGCTTTGCTGACGGTCTGCCCAAAACCCGTTCCGGTAAAATTATGCGTCGTTTATTACGCGATATTGCAGCCGGTAAAAAAATTACTTCCGATATTTCAACTCTTGAAAATGAGTCTGTCGTGGAACAACTGCAGGGCAAGATTTGAGTTCATCTTCTCCGCAGTCAAAACCAGGTAAAAAACCACCCGGGTTTGACTGCGGATCTATTTACCCCCGAGTTCTTGCATCGGCATGAAAAGCCACTGTTAATAATATTTACAGTCTCGTAACGGTAAAATATTCAGCTATACGTTCAGCTATATTTAAAAAATAATGTAAATTCATAGACTTAAAGCTATAAGCAACTATTTATAACAACTGGATTTATTAAATAGCTGTCGATTTTTTTAACACTATGGAATTGAATTACCTGTTAATTCATTAATGAAAAATATAACAAGTTGTTTTATATGGTATTTATTAACATGGCACGCTAAGTGCATTGTACTTCAATACGCAGATCAGGCGGGAAGGTTCATTGCCTGAATGAAATTCATAATTCAAAAAAAGGACAGGGAAAAATGAAAACTTTGATAAAAATCATTGGACTGGTACTGGCGCTGGTAGCAGGCAGTGCTCAGGCAATACCGACATTGTATTTTGATGGTAACGTCAAGTTTGATTCCGGCACTGGCATGCTGGGTATCAGTTCGGTTTTAACGGCAACAGATGATATCAGTCCGATGCCAACTTTAGCGGGTAGCAAGCTTAAGCTTAGCGCAACATATCTAAATGTTACTACACCGCGCCCATATCTGACTATTAGGCATTTTAACAACGGCCAAATGAGCGTTATCGATGGTAGTGCCAATACTTTACTACAGGGTAACTTCAGTAAACTGGTAGTAAAAATTATTAACGGTCGGGATAGTGGCCTGCTTACGGGTACGTTTAATGCTATTAGCGGCAGCCTTGCCAATGAATTCAAGCCCGGAAACCTGATTACCCTTGGGTTTAACCTAACCCAATCTTCTTCAACCTTCGATAACCGTGGTACCAGTACTGCATTCCAGGATCGTATTGACGGACAAATTAGAGGTCAAAATGTGTCAGTACCGGAACCAGGTATTCTGGCTTTATTAGCGCTGGGTGTGGTACTGATTGGCTTTGCTGGAAAACAAATGAGAACAGGCAGGCAATTTCACGCGTAATGCTCAGATTAGAAAAATAATTAACAATAAAAAATATAGTGATAGTAACCATACTGGTAAAAATTTTGTAATTGGAGGAAACAGGAAATGAAAATAATACAACGACTGGCGATACTGATTTTACCCATAGCGATACTGATACCCAGTATCTCAAATGCTACCATAGCACTCCCGGCGCTGGATATACAGAACTTTGGCACCGATAGCGGTATGTCTTTAACTGCAACGACCCTGAACATCGGGGCAACCGCTTTTAGTATTGCCACCAGTGGTACACCTATTGATATTCCTGATGTGGCTTTCTCACTGAGCTCATCCTCCGGCTCGTATAATGCTGGTACTGGCTCCTTTAATGGCAACATTACTATTGGCTCACTGTTAACCGCCGATTTTACCCAATTAAGCATTTATGATTTGGCTGGGGGAGATTATCAGTTCTTTGGTGATGTTACCTACACTGGCGGCAGCATGATGGGTAACTTAACGACCGGTCGTATTGGCGGTGTAGCAAACGCAAACAGTGTTATTGCTAAACTCGGTCAGATCACCGTTGTTCCTGTTCCCGCTGCACTCTGGTTATTTGGTTCCGGCCTGCTAGGTCTGGCAGGTATTGCACGACGTAAAGCATCATAAAAAAGCATTTCTTATAAGTTAAAAGCCCGCGCAGGATTGTGCGGGCTTTTTTATTATCCATAGCAAATAACCAACAAATACCCCGCCATGGGTAATGAGGAAGTAATAATAAATCAGACCAACTGGAGACCGCCCTTTTTTTGCCATAGACCGGCAACAACTTTCCGGTTAACACGTCATTTTTTTGGCGAGAAATAATAAACACACAATATCCTCTTGTTTTATATATTAATTTTAAAATTGGCATAAACTTCGCATATCTACCAGTAACGAGTTTACACAGATAACGAACGGGGGAGCCAATGCGACCAGCCTCATCAATACAGACAAGTCATTTATCACTGGTTAAAGCCCATCTGGTTCACCGGACAGTCAATGCACGATCAGCCGGAAATAATAATCATATACAGGAATTAATCAGTATCTTACAGACCACACTCAATCTGGATATGCAGATTGAACTGTTTGCCCGTAAAATCCGCCAGTACGTTAAAATCGATGCAGTGGTATATCAACACCCTGAATCCGATGATAAAAGAACCATTGGTGATATAACGACTCATCGGGCAACCTATGATCTGAAACTGGAGTCAAAAAATCTGGGTAGTTTATGTTTTTATCGTATCCAGCACTTCCAGAAAAAAGAAATTGCATTGCTGGAAAATCTGCTTAGCGCGCTGGTTTACCCGCTACGTAATGCGCTGGAATATCAACATGCGATTGATCTCGCTTCGCATGATGCACTTACTGGTATCCAGAATCGCCATGCTATGGATAACGCACTACAACGTGAGGTAGAACTTGCACATAGAAAGAACATGCCCCTGTCGATGTTAATTCTTGATGCCGATAATTTTAAACAGTTTAATGATACCTATGGCCATACCTACGGCGATGCTGTTTTAAAAACTATTGCCGATACCATTACCTCAACCATTCGTAGTAGCGATTTGTTATTCCGCTTTGGTGGTGAGGAATTTGTGGTACTAACCAGCCAGACTGTTTCTGATGGTGCTTACCTGCTTGCTGAACGTATTCGCCGTAACATTGCATCCATCAAACAAATTAACAGCATAAAAATACATACGACCATTAGCCTTGGTATCGCTACCTTGCTTGAAAATGAATCTGGTCAGTGCTTCCTTGAACGCGCTGACAGTGCGCTCTATAAGGCAAAAAATAAAGGTAGAAACAGGGCAGAAATTGCTGGGCAGATAAAATAGATACGCTAAGCCATCTCTCTGTGTCAGGATGGCGGGTATTCGCTATCCTTTTTACTACACCTATAACACCTATAACATCTATAACATCTATAACAGCACCTGTTTTTGCCTTCTATTAGCCGTTCCCGTTTGTCCGTCTCTTTTTCGCTGAGTGAATAATTGACTAAACCGACCTTTTTCACCGCTGCGACAATAATCCTGTTCCAGGCAGGTAAATAGCTGCTGATAATCAATATCCGCGATCTGTTGTAAATAATTATACAACAGGATAAATAAACGTTTAAGTGACACTTTCCATGTACTGCCTGTTTGCAAAAACAGCGCATCACTTAATTGCATAAAATGCTCAAATGGATGCTGACCTAAAATTAACGGCAACGTCTGTTTAAACCGCCCTGAATTAGCAATCATATCCCAGTAGCGGGCAAAACGATTCATCCGCTGCATAGTTTTGAAATCAATACGACTGGTACTTAAAATATTATAGGGTGGCTCGGCGTTATACTTTAGTTCATAAGCAATATCGTGGCGATTCAGCGGTGCACCACGCAAACGCTTCAAGATACCCAACTGAATCTCATGCGGTTGCAATGCAACCAGTTGGTCAAAACTCCGGGTAAAATTCTCCAACGTATCACCGGGTAGACCAAAAATCAGATCCGCATGAATATAGGCTTGTGTCTGCTGGCGTAACCAGCGCAGATTTTCACGCGTTTTCTGGTTATTCTGCCGCCGACTGATTAACTGCTGAATGACAGGATCAAACGTCTGTACTCCGACCTCAAATTGCAGGGAATGAGCAGGGTAAAGTTGAATGACTGTTTTCAATTTGTCCGGCAGATTATCCGGAACTACTTCAAAATGCAGATACAGGTCATCACTCATACGCTGTAAGAAAAACTCCAGGATAGCGACACTGCTACTGACCTTTAAATTAAAGGTACGGTCAATAAATTTAAAATTACGCGCACCACGCTGATATAGTTCATCCATTTCATCAAGAAATCGAGTTAAATCAAATGACTTTGATGTTTTATCCAGTGAAGATAAGCAGAACTCACATTTAAATGGACAGCCACGCGATGCCTCAACATAGAGTAAACGATTTTTTATATCTTCATCCGTATAAAAATGGTAGGGTAATATAAGCTTATCCAGTGGTATATTGGCTGCCTGAATTATTTTAGGGACAGGTTTCTGATGATGCAGCACCTGCTTACATAAATCCCGCCAGGCTATTTCACCATTCCCCTGAATAATATAATCGACCCATACTGCCATCTCAGGAAGGTCATTCCCATGACTGACTTCCGGCCCACCAAGAACAATAATAACCTCGGGGGCGAGTCGCTTTAACAGGGATACCGTCTGACTAACCTGTGAAACATTCCAGATATAAACCCCAAAACCGATAATTGAGGGATGTTTATCAAGCAGTTGTTCTGCTACATCCATCGGACGCTGGTGAATGGTAAATTCGACAACCTCGGCACGCGGCTGAAGCTCGCCAAGATTGGCATAAAGATAACGCAAACCGAAAGCCGTATGAATATAGCGTGCGTTTAACGTTGTGAGAACAATATCCATTCTGTAAATAATACATAGGAACGCATGGCATAGATACAAAAAAAGCCCGGATAATCCGGGCTTTTAGCTATCCTGAAAAATGGATTTACGGTAACTTATTACTGAAACAGATAAAAAGGATACTTATTGTTCAAGACACGCTGTGAATACCTCCATGTAAGCTCGACACCCGCATCCCTGCGGCTGACGGTCTTTAACAATAAGTATCCTTTTCATCCATCCTGTTAGTATTTAGCTGCAATCGCTTCCAGTTTCTCTGCCCGGATTATCTGTCCATTAAGACCAGCCTGCTTAGCGTTCTTACCATAAGCTACTGACATCAGTGTACTGTAATAGGTAACAGGAATATTAAATTTAGTTCCATATTTAGCGTTAATTTTATCCTGATATACTTCTACGTTCATCTGACAAACCGGACAGGGGGTAACAATCATATCAGCACCACCGTCATAGGCTGATTCGATAATATCCTTGATCAGCACCTGTGACTTTTCCGGTTCGGAAAAAGCCAGAGCCCCGCCACAACAGGAGACTTTCTTCTCATATTTTTCAATGGGCTCGGCACCTAGCGTTTCGATAAATTTATCCAGATATTTTGGATTTTCAAACGATTCACCCTCAATACCAAAAGGTCGATTAGTCTGACAGCCTACATAACCAGCAATTTTGATACCATCAAGTGGTTTTGTCACATGCTTGCCCATTTCCTCATAACCGATATCTTCAATCAGCACTTCGACCATGTGGCGGATTTTCGCTTTGTTTTCCAGCTTTAAGCCTGCCTCAGCCAGCGCCTGATTGGTTTCTTCCATTAACCCGGCATCATCATCCAGACGTTCCTTGGTTTCCTTTGTGGCCAGCCAGCAGGCAGCACAGGTGGCAACAATATCCTGTCCGCTATTATGCTTCTCGGATAATGCAATATTACGTGCCGATAGAGCCAGACGAGGCAGTTCACCACCGCCACAGTAACCAATAGAAGCCGAACAGCAGTTCCAGTCCGGAATTACATTAAGTTTGATATCCAGCACGTCACACATAGTCTGAACAGATTTCAGATAATTGGAAGATGATGCCTTTTCCTGTGATGAACAACCCGGATAAAATGAATATTCTTTTGCCATAATCTTTTCCTGCTCCAGTTTAGTTAGAGCTATCAACACGAGCTGCTTCCAGCTCCTGCGCTTTCTTAATCATTGCCTTAAAGCCTTTTTTGTCTTTCACCGTATGGCCGCCGACAAGTTCTTTAAGACTCAAACGGCCAGCTTTAAGCATACCAAGACCAATGCCTGCCATACCCATCGCAACTTTAATGCCATTGACAAAACCGTTCATAAAATACAGATTTACACCCAGCCATAATTCGTTAACACGGCCATTTTTTGCCAGATTATTCCAGAACAACTGAGCAAACTGACGAGTTGGCTGACCTTTTGGCTCAATACCCAGACGGGTCGCATAATGCGCCAGGCCATGCATAATATGCGTAATCGGTAATTCACGAGGGCAACGCACTACACAGTTATAACAGGAAGTACACATCCACATTGAAGTGGAGGCGAGAACTTCTTCGCGCTTACCTGCACGAATCATCATAAATAATTCCTGTGGTGGATGATCCCAGTATGGCCCCAGTGGACAGGAGCCGGAACAGACACCACACTGCATGCACATTTTCACCCATTCGCCTTCTTCGACGTGGTCTTCAACTTCCCGGAGGAAGCTGTTGCGGTATTTTTCAACCATGCTTGTATTCATATCACTCATGGATAGTTTCCTCTATTCTGGTCTAGAACTTGAATGGGCTCATACCAATCTGTTCGATTGTTTCAGCCATTTCATTAATTAACTGTGGAACCTTTTGAATATCGCTAATAGATATTTCATAGGTTTGTACACGTTCTTTCTCCAGACTCAATGATTCGAGTGTGTCACCTACTTTGGACATACGTTCCTGAGCCACTAACGAACCTTTCACAAAGTGACACTGATAATCATCACCGCTTGGGCAGCCCATTAGAATTATGCCATCATAGCCGCTGTTCATGGAGTCGGTAATCCAGCTCATACTAACAGAGCCAAGACAACGCACAGGAATAACACGCGTAAAGGCGCTGTATTCCAGCCGATTCTGCGCCGCCATATCCAGTGCCGGATAGGCATCATTTTCGCAGGCCAGTACTAAAATACGTGGCTTCTCTTCAAACTCATCGGGCACATCAACTGCTTTTAACTGCTGACCAACGGTATCAATCGAATAGTTCTCAAATGAAATTACTCGTACCGGACAGGCGCCCATGCAGGTACCACAGCGGCGACAGCGTGATTCATTAAACTGTGGATAGCCATCTTCGGTTTCATTGATTGCACCAAACGGGCATTCCACTGTACAACGTTTACACTGGGTACAGCCTTCCTGACGAAAACTGGGGAAACTCAGGTCGGCAACACGAGGATGTGCAGCTTTACCAAGCCCGGCATTTTCTGCTTCAGAAATGGCTTTCATTGCCGCCCCAGTCGCATCGTCCATGGCCTGTTTCACATCCATGGGACGACGTACAGGTCCGGCTGTATAAATACCGGTACGCTGTGTTTCATAAGGGAAACAGATAAAGTGTGAGTCGGCAAAACCATTCGCCATGTGTGGAACATCACTGCCCTGACGATAATCCAGGTTCAGAATGGATTCCGCATCGATACGAATTTCTTCACCTGACTCTTTTGCTGCATTCTCCTGCGCAGTCAGTTCCTCACGGGTCGAGGCGCCTGCATTGGGTATCATACCAGTTGCCAGTACCACCAGATCCACTTCCAGATCAACGTCTTCATCTAAAATCAGATCTTTAAACTTAACGGTTGGGTTTTGGCTATGCACCACTTCACTGGCAATACCTTTGGTGAAGATAATACCTTTGTTCTGACCGCTACGATAGAAGTTCTCACCACCGGCACCCGGCGTACGCAAATCGGTGTACAGTACTGTGGTATCAATCTCAGGATTTTGATCTTTAAAATACATAGCCTGCTTAATACTGGCATTACAACAGAAGCCCGAGCAGTGTTCCAGATGACCCTCCCTTGTACTACGCTGACCGGCACACTGAATAAATAGAACGCTGGATACTTCCTTGCCATCAGATGGGCGTTTAATGACACCACCATCAGCGGCCTTTGCCAGTGCTTCAAGTTCCATCTGTGTTACCACATCCTTGCTTTTACCGTAGGCAAATTCGGGCAGATTACTGGCATCATAAGGTTTGAAACCTGAAGCCTGTACAATTGAGCCGAACTCTTTAGTTTCGGTATTACCGCTTTCGGTGGTGATATCAGCACTGAACCGTCCCGGCGCACCAGCCGTGTTGGTCAACGTTGCATTCAGGTAAACGCTAATATTGCTGTCAGCTTCAACGGCTGCAGCCATTTCTTCAACACCGGTGTCTTCCGGATCAGTATACGGCGCACGAGTTGGAATCTTTCTGTACAGTTGCGCTGTGGCGCCGCCCAGAGCACCGGTTTTTTCAACGATAGTACAGGGGTAACCGGCTTTGGAAGCCTCCAACGCTGCTGTCATACCAGAAATCCCGCCACCGGCAATCAGAATGTTTTTATTCACACCCTGCTGACCACTGGATTGGGGTACTTTGGCATATTTAGCTTCGGCACAACCCATACGGATATAATCGTCTGCCATTTCCTGTGTGGTTTCGCGCTGGTCATCTTCATCGGGACGCACCCAGATAACCCCTTCACGCAGATTAGTACGTATCAGCACTACGCCTTCAAAATTAAAAGCTTCTGTTTTGGCACGACGTGAGCAGGCAGCAATCACAACACGATTCACGCCTTCGTTATCAATGTCACTTTGTATCATTTTGACACCGGCTTCTGAACACAGAAAGTCGTGTTGCTGGCAGATAGCAGCTTTACCATCACGGCTTGCTGTTGTTTCCAGTTGACTGGAATCAAGGCGGTCGCCAATACCACAGCCATTACAAATATAAGCGCCTATTTTCATTTCATCAGACATCTTTAACCCTCCGCCTGTGCTACGCGATTAACTACCTGAATAGCTTTTAATGCGCAGGCTGTTGCACTTTGTACTGCACGATTTACATCCAGCGCATCGGTTGAACAACCGGCTGCGAATACACCACCGTTGGCTTCATTATTTTCAATAAAGCCTTCGTCGTTCACTGTCAGTTCAATCGGGAATGTGTCTTTATCAATACTCGGTTCCATTCCCACCGCCAGCACCACCAGATCATGCTCATTGGTATAACGGTGATAGCCTTCCACATTCACCCCGTTAAGCATTGGGTTCCCGTTTTCTCTGTTTTCAACAATACTGGCCACTTTGGATTTAATGAAGGTTACATTCGGATTGTCTTTGACCCGTTGATGGAAATTATCAAAACGATCAATCGCACGGATATCAATATAGTAGATAGAAATATCTGCATCATCACCGTATTTCTCTGTCACATACGTTGTCTGCTTCAGCGAAGCCATGCAGCAGATACGTGAGCAGTGTTTGAGGTAGTTACGATCACGTGAACCGGCACATTGAATAAAAGCTACATTTTTTGCTTCTTTGCCGTCAGACGGACGAATCAATTTGCCACCAGTAGGGCCATACGGATCCATCAGGCGTTCAAATTCTACACTTGAAATGACATTATCAATACGATCATAACCATAAGGCTGAATTTTTGCTGCATCAAACGGACGCCAGCCCGTTGCCCAGATTACGGCACCGGCTTTTAATTCCAGCGTTTCTTCCTGCATATCAAGGTCTATCGCATCATACTTACAGGCATCTTTGGCTTTCTGCGCATCATCACTACCAATCATGTCCGGGTCGAGCACAAAACGTTTTGGCATGGCAAGGCCATGTGGCAGATAGGCTCCTTTATGTTTGCTCATATTGTAGTTATGGGCATCATCAAACTCGCTTTGCACTGCATCACCGCAGGCACCGCAGGCTGTGCAGTTTTCGTTTACATAACGCGGACTAACTTTGATGGTTGCCCTGTAATCACCGGCTTCACCCTGAAGGTCAGTCACTTCGGCCATCGTCAAAACAGTAATATTTCTGTTTGCCGTCATCCGGCGCTGATTAATTTCCTGGCCGCAGGTAGGAAAACATAGCTTGGGAAAATACTTGTAAAGTCTGGTAACTCGTCCACCTACAGATGGCGATTTTTCAATGACAATAACCTGTTTGCCGACTTCAGCAGCTTCTAACGCAGCAGTCATGCCACTAATGCCACCGCCGACAACCAGAATAGTCTGATTGGTCGCAACAATATCCGACATCTTATTCCTCCAGAGGATCTTCTGTCAGTTTCAAAAAAATAATAGATAAATCAGTGATTTATTCTATATCAAAAATTTCTGTTGCTAACGTCGGCATACCATTGTGATTTCGCTCGAACGTAGCGAGTGCGTACTATACTCTCTTCGCCACTATTTCTCCATAAAACCACCTGTCAAAAACCTAAGTGTGTTGTATGTAACAATAAAATTTACTTATGACAATACCTTGATAAGAAAAAATAAATTCGTTTATATATTATTATCTTTCCTTTCGTATTTTTTGCGTTTTTTGCGGACTATTTTTCTACTTATGAGCTTAGGCACTATATGTAATGTTCGACAAATATAGTCAATAGATTTTTTTGTTACTGAAAAAGGCGAACTGACATACTTCACGGATGATTTAATTTTTACTTTCCTGTATATTGCCACTTTCCATGTATTATTCCTGTACGACAACGCGGGTAATCTCTAATGAAAAAACACATACAATCAAGGATCTTT